>NZ_JBEOPL010000022.1:0-91406 GCF_040310065.1 Shewanella sp. TB7-MNA-CIBAN-0143 | reverse complement strand
TTGACCAAAACGGACGCATCATCAACTGGGGTGATTTCAATAGTTAATGTAGCGGTAACACCAGTATTGGTGGTGTAAGTAATAACAGGAACGGTACCGTTCCAATTTTCATTCGGAGTGAAGGTATAAGAGCCATCTTCATTGATGATTAGCACACCACCCTCAAGCGTGACTTCAGTGCCTGCAGGATAGGTCTGGCCGTCAACTTCAAATGTCACGACGCTTAAATCTGTGTCGGCATCGGTGTCATTAGCTAACACATTGCCAGAAGCAACTTGATCTTCGCCGACTGTAATAGTGTCATTTAATAATACTGATGGGGAATCATTTTCAGTAAGAGCTTCTTCTTGAATGACTGCTGTTGGGGCAGCAGCTTGTCCGGTTGTGTCGTAGCCAGAATCCGCAAGTGTTTCGTCACCATCTCTTGTTACAGCAACATAACCAAAATCACCTTGGTTGGCCGTTGGGGTGCCAGCCGCGGTTTCTGGTAAATCTGCAGTTGGGTCTTCTCCAGACGCAATCAATGCCTGTAAAGCTTCGATTTCATCTAAAGCTTGTTGATCTGCTACTTGTTCAACAACGGTATCATCGATGTTATCGGCTAATGTATTAATCGATTCGTCATTAGGAATGTTAGCGCTATTAAAAATAGTGCCGTCATCAAACGTAATCACGAAACCAAGGTTATTACTGCTGGCAACTATTGCACCAGTCGGCACAACTTGACCGAGTTGTAGTTCCTTAGTTTCATTGTTAATCGTTATTGTTACTGAACCTTCCGAAGCAGAAAGTATTCCATTTTTTGACGTAGTCATTGATCCCATTTGAAGCTCCCAACAGCTTTAATACACTTATAATACCAATACATTAATATGCATAATATATGCTTAATTAAATACTAGTATTAACATTAAAATTAATTTAGACACAATATGTTAATAATATCATCCGCTGCTAAAGTAGTCAATTTTTTGACGTTGTACCAACGTTAAATATATTATTGAAAATAGAGTTACAAAATAGATAAATACCATAGAGCATAAACTGATACCACATGTTTCTCCGTCATAAAAAGTTCACAATTACGGATTAGCTCTGCCACCATTATATCGGCAGATATAACATAAAATGAACAAATTGATGACAAAAAAGCCTGCAAGATTACAGGCTTTGGGTGTGTACAAAAATAATACTTATTGTTTACAGAATATTAGCTGCATTGCGATAGCTATGAGCCGCTGTCGAATTTTCGCCTAACTGTTCTTGTGCTTGGGCTAAAGCCAGCCATGATTGATGGGTTGGTGCTATGCGACATACATTTTGCCAATGAATTTTGGCTTGTTTAGTATCCCGACTCTGAATCGCTAGTTTTGCAAGGCACATTTGATAGTCAGCATCATTTTCATGAGTGGTTTCTAATTTACTGAGTAATTTACGTATATCTTGATCTTGAGCGGTAATTAAATCAGGTATTGCTGTAAATAACGCTGCTGATGGCGAAGCATTGAGTTGTTTATTAATTAACTTTAGCGCTTGATCTTTATGACCATACTGAATAAGTCCATGAGCATAAGCTAATATAAGTTCATCCTCTTTACGTTCTGACTTATTTAACCAATGCCAACATTTAGTTAACTCAGCTTCAGATACTTTTGCTGCATTGATCATTAAAATACTGTTGGTCTTAGTATTTAATTGGTTGAACTCTGTTTCAGCTAATAATTGACGCTTTTTAAGAATTGGTAACAACAACTTCAATGCCTGCCAATCGTGTTGTTGTTGATATAATTCTTGTGCCAATTTAAGCACTGGGGAGCTACTTTTGCTTGTAGGATTCAGCTTATCTAATATTGCACGGGCCTTAATCAGTTCACCTTGTTTCATTAAATAACGGGTACGCGAAGTATAAACCGCTGTTTTTGCAATTGGGTTTTTCTCAGCTTGAGTTAAATAATGATCGCGAGCTGTAATATCACCTTGATAGTGTGCCGCTCTAGCTGCTGCAAATAGATTTAATACCGGAATTTCACCTTTTTCAGCCCCTTTTGCCATGGCTTTTTCTGCTGCTGACCAATCTTCTTCTGCCAACGCTAAAGCGCCGATTAACGTATGTTTTTTAGCGGCTTTTCTTCGCCATTGCTCAGGAAGATATCGGCTACTTAATACGATATTTAATAACAAGATGATTAACCATTCGAGTAATTGCAGCGCAAAATAAAACACAATTAAGCCAACAACACCTGTCACTAAGCTGGTTTCTATCTGATAGTCACCCATCGCGATGTAAATGTAACCGCTTTGCCCAATAATGAGTGGACTAAGACACAGTCCAATTAAAATGAGAACAACATAAACTAGCGTCTTAATCATTGCGTAGGCTCCCCAGTAGGCATAATTTCACCATAGATAACCAGTTGCTGCAGTAGTGGCGATGCTTGAAATTTATTGAGGGTAATCTTCTCGATGTTAACTTTGGCAAGCTTATCTAAAGACGCAATCATTGTTTTGGTCTTTGGATCACTTAAGTCAAAATACTGTTGTAACCACTTGTCTGCTAATGAAATAGATTGTTGATAATTCAGTTGATCAAATCGGTACAATGCTAATTGTGCTTGCAATAATTTGTTGCGAATATTTTCGACCAAATACCATTGCTGCTCAGGTGATAATAGTGGTTCTAGATCAGTAGTCCGTTTACGGATAGTGATGAATCCATCAGTTAAATCGTGCCAAGTTCGGGCCAAATTCTGTTGCCAGTCATCAATTGAATCAGTTACTTGTTGAGTGCTTTTATTGTCAGCAAAATTTTCATCAACACGATTTAATGGTAATTGTGTTAAGCCATCAATAAGGGTATCTAAGTCAAAGATAGTATTGGTGATGTCAGTCGTTTTTAATGCTTTAACTTTGGTGATGTCATCTGCTAACGCTTTGCGTAATACTGTTAATGCAGGATCTTTCATCGCACTTATGCGTTCATCTGCCGATTGTAGTAAACCAATAGCGGTTTGTGGATCGTTTTCTAACCACAGTTTTCTACCCGCCATGCGTACAAGGTATTCAGCTTCTGATGCCATCCAATGGTTAGGACTGCGCTGTGCAATCACCGCAACACGCTCTTGCAATTGTTTATTCGACTGCTGCAGTTGGGCTAATTTCGCATAAGCTTTGGTATCATTCAGTTGTTGTTGCTCTAACGTGCCAATGCGTTTATTCGTTGCCATTGCCGTTTGCTGTAATTCATATTTTAACGATTTATTTTGGGTTACTTGCTCAGAGATATTTTGCCCTAACTGAGTTTGGCCATTACTTTGTTGATCCAGTTGCAAATACAGCCAATAACAAGCTGCAATAGCCACTATTGCTACGAGTAAACTGAACAGTACTCCAAGACGGATCCACCAAGAACTAGGTTTCGCTTTGCGTCGACTATTATTTACAGGTGAATTAGCAGAGGAGTTTGCCTGGTTATTATTGGTTTTGCTGTCAGCAGATTTTTGGCTGGTTGCATTGCCTTTTTTGGTCTGTGTCGGCTTTTCTACAGGAGTTGGTGCAGGAGAAATAACTTTCTCATCCTTGTCAGCTGGCGAGTTTGGATCTTTTTTATTGTTTTCCATGAACAGTCCTTGAAAGCAAAAATACAACCAATAAAAGCAATATTAATAAATGCGTGTCGATGCAAGATAACAATACAATAACAAATTATAACGCAAGACTCGCTAGTATAGCTTGAGTATTTGCTCCATTTGCATTGGTAATGTGGCTTAAGCCCATTGCTTTTGCTTGTAATTCGACGCGATTACTGGGGACTATAATATGACATGCACGTAGCCATGCAAATAATTCTTTTGGTACAAGCTCAACTAAGTTGGATAATATTTCACCGCTGGTGACAACGATGGTGTCAATTCCAAACGATTCCCACTGCTGAGTTATCGCTTTAGCATCAAGTTTTGGTATGGCTCGTTGATAGACTTGCCAATAGTTAACATTGGCGCCTCGCAGTCGTAACTGCTCCGCAAGTGTTTCTCGTCCGCCTAAACCCCGAACAATGATAAATGATTGTTTATCGACATTCTGTAATTGAGCTAGCGATAATAAACCTTCACTATCTTGATTGTCTTCAGGTGAGGTAAAAGCATTGATATTGTATTGAGCTAGGCTATCTGCCGTAGCTTGACCTACTGCAAAATAACGACAATGAGTCGGAAATTGTTGTTGTAATTTTTGCGCAGCAAAGTCCACTGAATTAGTGCTAATAAATAGTAAGTTGTCAGTGTTATTTAAGTGGATAGGATCGAGTTGTTCTGTGGTTTCTACAACCGATAATAGCGGAGTAACAAGATAAGCAACGTCTCGCAGCGAGAGTTGCTCTTCCATTGCTTGATTGCGCCCTTGTGGGCGCGTTAACAAGACTTTCATGGTCTGTTATCTTGATGACACAAGATTAACTGGCATACACGGCATCTAAAATAGTTTTAGCACCGCGACTCAGTAAATCCTCTGCAAGTGACTCCCCAAGTGCAACCGCATCGGTTTTAGAGCCGGAGACAGTACCTACAATTATTTGGCTGCCATCAGGATTACCAACTAAACCTCGTAGAGTTAAGTTATCACCGTTTATTTCAGCAAAAGCACCGATAGGGACTTGGCATCCGCCTTCTAAACGAGTATTCATTGCTCTCTCAGCAAGTACTCTATAACGGGTTTCCAAATGTTCAAGTGGTGCTAATAACGTTTTAACGCGCACATCATCAGTACGGCACTCAATTCCTACGGCACCTTGGCCATTAGCAGGCAGTGATTCTTCGGCAGAAATAAAGTTAGCGATACGTTCCTTTAGCTTTAAACGAATTAATCCGGCGGCTGCTAGAATAATTGCATCATAATCACCGCTGTCTAGCTTGGCTAAACGGGTACCGACATTTCCGCGTAAATCTTTGATAACTAAATCAGGACGAGCAGCTCTAATTTGGCACTGACGGCGTAAACTGGATGTACCTACCACCGCGCCTTGTGGCAATTCGCTGATAGATTTATAACTGTTAGACACAAATGCATCACGCGGGTCTTCACGTTCACATATAACTTGTAAACCTAAACCTTCTGGAAACTCTACCGGTAAGTCTTTCATGGAGTGCACTGCAATATCGGCACGATTTTCAAGCATGGCAACTTCCAGCTCTTTAACAAACAGGCCTTTGCCACCGATTTTAGCTAAAGGAGTATCTAAAATGACATCACCTTTAGTACTCATTGGTAATAACTCAACGGTTAGTCCAGGATGAATACGCTCAAGCTCAGCTTTAACAAATTCAGCTTGCCACATTGCAAGTGGACTTTTACGTGTTGCGATACGAATTATATTTTCAGACATGGTAGTAGATCCATCAGATAGCCTCATTAAGGTAATGCTATCATCGCTCAAGCTTTGATGTAACAAATCGATGGTAATTGTTTGAAGTGTGTAGGGCTTATTTTTGATTACTATTGTTTGTTAGTGACGAGTTAAACAAAAACAAATGTTGCGACGATCACTATTTAAGCAAAAGTGTGATCTTGATTGGCAATAATGGCCATTAACGGTTAGTCTTTTAAATGAGTAGTTACCAGATAATTGCATTAGAGAAAGAAAAAGGAAGTCAGCCTTGACCGATAAAACGGCACATTATCAAAAGGATTTAGCTGAAAAACTAAATTGCACCAGATTAGCTCGAGCACTTAATGTACTTACTAATTTGCAGCAACATTTATTTCATCTTATTCCCTTCCTAATACACCATAATCAAATTGATGTTCCCGGTATTATTGATCCTGACACACCGTGTGGTGTCCACGGTTTTATTTTATCAGATGCGATAATTTCAGCATGTGATTTCTTATCTTTATCTATTCCTGAGACGAACCAGCCAAGTGATTGTGTTTTTGAAGGCGTATATGCCATGGGAAGCACCGCTAGTTTTGGGCAGAACCCACAAAGTGATGTCGATATATGGCTGGTTTACAATAGTCAATTGACTCAAGAGCAGCTTAAATTAATTGAATATAAGAATAAACTCATCAGTGACTGGTTTGCAGGTTTTGAGTTTGAAGTGAACTTTTATCTGGTGCATCCGATGCAATTTAGAGAATGCAGCGCATTTGATAATTGTCAGCCAGTAGGATTAGAGCATAGTGGCAGTAGCCAGCACTGGCTATTATTAGAAGAGTTTTACCGTTCTCACATTCGGCTCACAGGTAAAGTTGTTGCTTGGTGGCCCGATGCCGACAGTCAAAATACAGAGTCTGATGTCAATTTACTTTATCTTGGCGATATCAATTCTTTGCCAGCGGCAGAATATTTTGGCGCCTCATTATGGCAACTGTATAAGGGGCTTAATAAGCCTCATAAAGCATTATTAAAAGTGTTGTTGCTGGAAACTTATGCCTCGGAATACCCCCATACAACACTGATTACCCAACAACTTTGGCAATATTGTGAACAACAAGATTTTAGTGTTGATAACGATGCTTACTTACTGCTTTATCAGCGTATTGAAGCCTACTTGGTTGCTCAAGGTGATGACAATCGTTTAGAAATTGTCAGGCGTTGTTTTTACTTAAAATCGGGTGTCACGTTATCGTGTTTATCACCTCATAGTGCAGCGGACTGGCGGGTAGAAAAAATTAGCTCTCTGGTTAAGCAGTGGACATGGAGTCATGAGTTGGTGGCCACATTGGATAATAGCCCTCATTGGCATGCAGGTCAGTTAAAATGGTTCAATCAGCAACTTAGTGAACTGTTATTAGTCAGTTATAAGAATCTATTAAAATTTGCTTCAAAACAAACGCTAAGCGAACGTATGCGGGTTGAAGAATTAGGCTTGTTGGCGCGTAAATTACACACTTATTTTAGTGAAGATGAACATTTATTACAGCCTCTGAACCGCTTGTGGAGTTTATCGACTGCTGAAAAATCGTTGACTATCTTTCATTGCAAGCAAGCATCACGTTTTTATTTATATCGTCAAGCTTATATTGAACAGGATCCGTCTCAAGCTGTTGTGCACAATCAAGGAAATGAGTTCGATAATCATCCCATTCACGATGCGGATAATATATGCAGTTTAGTTGCCTGGTCAGTGTTGAATGGACTCGCAACGGTAGAGACTAAATGGTTTCAAGTTGGACGAGGTAAAAGGCGGACTGATAAATTAAGTTACCTAACGCGTAAACTTATCCCTGTTATGCACAATGTACCAACGGTTTATAAACGTGATTTATGCGAACCATGGTGCTATCAAAAAATTGTGTTGATTACCAATATGGATAAAGATCCGACCACTCAATTGAATGAACAAGAACTGATGTTGGAACATGTTAATGCCAACATTCTATCCTTCGGCCAGACAAAAATTAGTATGTTGTCATCGGTGGCGGTTGTTTGTTTAAACAGTTGGGGAGAATGGCAGAGTCATCGTTTTAATGGGCAAACCGCATTGCTCGAAGCGATTTCATTTATTATTTTGGGACTAAAACGTTCAAATGAGCAAGTCGATTTATCAATTATTAGCTGCTCGGCAAAATTAAAACAACCGATTTTTAATCAACTTAAAACCTTACTGTTACGTTGTTATGGTTTAATGAAAAAGGTCAATCAGACAAATACATTGATGCATCCGATAACGATAGGCGATCAACATTATAGCATGCATTTCAATTCATTAGGTATGATGTATCGTAAAATTGATTCCACAACAGGTACAGAAAATCTTAATTCGTCTGTGTTGCCGTATGCTGATTTAGCTGACCATTCCCATTTGAATGCGCCATCGGTGATCCAAAAGTTCATCGCCATGGGGGCGAAGCAGTATTTTTTACGCGAACGTCTTCAAACGCTCGATGTGTTCATTGCAGACGAGCATAATCAGCTTGAACATTTACAATACCAACACACTAGTATTAATGATTTTGTTGCCAAAGAAAGTCATTTGTATGTATTCGACGAGCAAAAGCAACGATCCCCTGTGTTTAATATGCCGCAGTTTTTTCAGCTTGTGGATATTGAAGGCAAGTTAACGGTAATACCTTTTGGTTTGTCAGTAGATGAGATGGGCTCAGCATTTTAAGCAAAAGCCCAATCTCAATGACAATTTAATGACTCACTTAGTGCTATCACACACTAAGTTCTTACGAGGTTTATGCGTTTATCTCGAGCAAAATGCCACTTTGTTTATTGATGGCATCAATCACAAAAGACATAAATTCCAATCCATTACGGGTATCTAACCATTTACCATCTTTGTAATTAAAGTGATAACCACCTGATTTTGTCGCCAGCCAAATTTCATGAAGAGGCTCTTGTTTATTGATGACGATTTGCGAACTGTCTTCAAAAGCCAGCTGTAAAACATTGCCACTGGCGTTGATATCAACATCGGCATCTTGCTCGTCAATCGCTTTTTCTACCGCGTTCTCTATTTCGCCAAACATTTCATCGGCTAATCGATGAAACTCAGTATCTGTAATAGCCATGTATTTCTATCCTTTGCTTTCTGCGTTATGAATGCGATTATAAGACCATTATTCACTAGATGCACAGATGTTGAAAAAAATGAGACTGCTTTTATTTATTATGCTTGCTAGCCTATTCGTAACCGCATGTGGTCAAAAAGGCGTTTTATACAAAACTCCCGAGCCGGTGGCCAATAAAGTCGCCCCAAAACCTGCTAGCACTGATGTGCTAAAGCAAACTGAGGAACTCGACTCTCAACCTTCAACTTCACAACAAGAATAGCATTTATAAGGGACCGCATTTTGGATTACTTTTCATATCAAAATAATTCACTATTCGCAGAAGACTGCGATGTAGCAAAACTGGCCAACACTCACGGTACGCCGTTGTACATTTATTCTCGTGCCACATTAGAGCGCCATTGGCATGCTTTTAATAATGCCGTTGCTGACCATCCGCATCTTATTTGTTATGCAGTGAAGGCGAATTCAAACCTTGCGGTATTAAATGTATTGGCTCGCTTAGGCAGTGGTTTTGATATTGTCTCTGGCGGTGAACTCTCGCGTGTGCTGCAAGCTGGCGGCGATCCTAAAAAAGTGGTTTTCTCTGGTGTGGGCAAAACCGTTGCTGAAATGGAACAAGCCCTGAATATTGGCATTTACTGTTTTAATGTCGAGTCGAGTGCCGAACTTGAACAACTTAATGACGTCGCGAGGCGCTTAGATAAAGTGGCACCTGTTTCACTGCGGATTAATCCAGATGTTGATGCGGGTACTCATCCATATATTTCGACCGGTCTTAAAGAAAATAAATTTGGCATTGCCATGGAAGAAGCCGAAGTGGTGTTTGCCCGTGCAGCAGAATTAACCCATTTACATGTTAAAGGTGTGGATTGCCATATTGGTTCACAGCTCACCGAAATAAAGCCATTTTTAGATGCTATGGACCGTATGCTTGCATTGATCGATCGCTTAGGCGAGTTAGGCATTCAAATTGAACATTTTGATGTGGGTGGCGGCTTAGGGGTAACATATAACAATGAAACTCCACCACATCCAGACGTTTATGCTGCCGCATTACTTGATCGCTTAAATGGCCGTAAATTGAAGTTAATTTTTGAACCAGGTCGTGCCATTGCTGCCAATGCAGGGATTTTCGTCACTCAAGTGCTTTATCTGAAAGAAAATAGTGATAAGCGTTTTGCCATTGTTGATGGTGCAATGAATGATCTTATTCGCCCATCGCTGTATAGCGCATGGCAAAATATTATTCCGGTACAACAAAATGATGCGCCAACCTTTGCTTATGATATTGTAGGTCCAGTATGCGAAACGGGTGACTTTCTGGGTAAAGACAGACAGTTAGCGGTTAAATCAGGCGACTTATTAGCGATACGCTCAAGTGGCGCTTACGGTTTTGCGATGGCCTCAAATTATAATTCTCGCCCAAGAGTGGCTGAAATTATGGTTGATGGTGGTAATGATTTTGTTGTTCGTCAGCGTGAAACGCTAGAGCAACTTTGGCAAGGCGAACATTTATTGCCATAGGCAGTAAGCTAGCGGCATAACGTTTTATAAGGAAACTTTTGTGATCCATTTCACTAAGATGCACGGACTGGGTAATGACTTTATGGTCGTTGATGGCGTAACACAAAATGTGTTTTTTTCGCCTGAACAAATTCGCCGTCTTGCCGATCGGAATTTTGGGATTGGTTTTGATCAACTTTTGTTGGTTGAGCCGCCTTATGATCCAGATTTAGATTTCCATTATCGTATTTTTAATGCCGATGGCAGTGAAGTTGAACAGTGTGGCAATGGTGCTCGCTGTTTTGCTCGTTTTGTTCGCAATAAAGGTTTAACGCAAAAGAATAAAATTCGCGTGAGCACTAATTCGGGTAAAATAACTTTACGCATTGAGCGCGATGGTAACGTGACCGTTAATATGGGCGTTCCCGTTATCGAGCCAAGCCAAATTCCATTTAAAGCTAAAAAAAGCGAAAAAACCTATTTATTGCAAACGCCGATGCAAACTTATTTATGCGGTGCCATTTCAATGGGTAATCCACATTGTGTGATTGAAGTGGAAGACGTACAAGCCGTTAACGTAGATGAAATTGGCAGTAGCTTGACTCGTCATGAGCGCTTTCCTAAAGGCGTGAATGTTGGCTTTATGCAAGTGATTAATCCTGGGCACATTAAGTTACGTGTGTATGAGCGCGGCGCCGCAGAAACCTTAGCATGCGGTACAGGTGCATGTGCCGCGGCAGCGGTTGGGCAATTGCAAGATAAGCTCGATCAACAGGTGAGAGTCGATTTACCAGGTGGTAGCTTAATCATAAATTGGGAAGGCGAGGGTAAGCCGTTATGGATGACCGGACCGGCAGAACATGTATATGATGGACAAATACAACTATGAGTGACATTACCTCAAAAGCCAGTGTGACTAATGTGGCCGCTGACAATACGGTTAGCAGCGAACAAGCAAAAGATATTAATTCAATTGGACAAGATCTTGGCATCGACATGATGGCTAGCCTACAACAAGCTCCGTTTGATGAAATGTTGATCCGCGAATACTTATTGGATAATCCTGACTTTTTTAATCGTTATCCTGAGTTATTAGTGGCCATGCGTATACCGCATGCGGAACGTGGCGCGGTATCATTAGTTGAACGTCGACAAGAATTGTTGCGTCAACGTGTTAGCCAGCTAGAAGAAGAAATTACCTCGTTAATGAATATCGCCACTCATAATGAGAGAATATTCAAATATAATACTGAGTTGTCGTTTAAAATGCTTGCGAGCCAAGATTTGGGTGAGCTGCGTTTAGTGTTGTCAGAAGGATTAAAAAACGAGTTTGGCTTTAGTCATGTCAGGTTAATTACTGTGCACGATATCGACAGCGAATTAGCTAAAATTTGGCGTCATCGGGTTCAAAGTGGTTATTATTTTGGCCGGTTAACTCAATCAGAATCTAAACGTTTGTTTGGTAGTGAAGTTGGTTCTGTGGCATTAACTAAATTATCTGATGAAAATGGCCAAGTGATATTTGCTATAGCCAGTAAAGACCCAACGCATTTCCATCCTGATATGGACTCATTGTTATTCAGTCAGTTGCGTCGTTTATTAGATCATATGTTGCCGAAAATGTAATCGTTAAGCTAAGAGTATTGTTGAGAATACACGGATTACGTCAATCGTTTGTAACTGTTTTAAACGAGTATTCTTGAGCGATGAAATAGGCTCAAATGACGACGGTCTTAGTCGTTACAATCTGGGAGTATCTTGATGAAGCCAACTGACTGGCAAGCGATATTTAGCCAACATTTGTCTTCAGAAAGACAGCTCTCTGCTTATACCGTACGCAACTATCTGTTTGAATTACGTCGTGTCGAAGACATGTTAGCTGAATCAATTCAGCTGATTGACGTTAGCCGTGATCAGCTGCAAGCAGTACTGGCTACATTACACCGTAAAGGGCTGAGTCCCCGTTCATTATCTTTGTGTTTATCTGCCTTAAAACAATTTTTTGATTTTTTGCTGCGCGAAGATGCTGTCACCGTAAACCCGGCACAGACGTTAAGCGCACCTAAACAAAATAAACCCTTACCGAAAAATATGGATGTGGATGCTGTCAGCCATTTATTGTCCATAGAAGGTGATGATCCTTTGAGCTTGCGTGATAAAGCCATTATGGAATTATTTTATTCAAGTGGCTTACGTTTAGCGGAGTTAGCCAGCTTAGATTGCGTTGACATTAAGTTTGATCAAAGCGAAGTTAAAGTGATGGGTAAGGGCAGTAAACAGCGTGTTGTGCCCATTGGCCAAGTGGCATTAACCGCGATCAAAACGTGGTTGGATTGCCGTAACCAGTTACCTTGTGCAGAAGCTGGTGATGCGTTATTTGTTAGCAGCCAAGGTAAACGATTGTCACATCGCAGTATTCAAGCGCGTATGGCTAAGTGGGGCCAAGAACAGGCCATGGCGGTAAAAGTTCACCCACATAAGTTGCGTCATTCGTTTGCAACCCATATGCTTGAATCAAGCCAAGATTTACGTGCAGTACAAGAATTACTTGGTCATGCGAACTTATCGACTACACAAATTTACACCAGTTTAGATTTTCAACACCTTGCTAAAGTGTACGATAACGCGCATCCAAGAGCGAAAAAAGACAGGGGGAAATAATGACTTTGCAATTGCCTAAAGCTTCGATGATCCAATATCAGCGCCTACAACCTTTTAGCGCGATTAGTTTTGATTTAGACGATACACTTTACAATAATCTTCCTTATGTAATACATGCCAGTGAGCAGCTGTTCTCGTTAATTAATCAAGCCTATCCTGCCACCACTGCATGGGATACCGCTCAATGGCAGCAACTCAAACATGCACTGTTCAAACTACATCCAGAGTTAGCTCATGATACCAGTGCAGCACGCTATGCCATGTTGCACCAAGGTCTTTTGCACTTTGGTTATAGTGAGACTGAAGCCAGCCAAGGTGCACAAGATGGCATGACATGCTTTCATCATCATCGCAGTGATTTTACTATTGATGATAACGTGCTGGGATTACTAGAACGTCTAAGCCAACGGTACCCACTAATCGGCATCACTAATGGTAATGTCGACACCCAGCGCATTGGGTTAGGTAAGGTGATGCAGTTTGTGCTACATCCTGGCCATGGGGTTAAAATGAAACCTGCCGCCGACATGTTTAGCCTTGCTTGTCGTCAATTAGATATTAAGCCGTCGGCGTTATTGCATGTGGGCGATCATCCGTTGTCTGACATTGCTGGAGCTAAAATGGCGGGGTGTCAAAGTGTGTGGCTAAACCCCTGTATGCAGCAACGGCATAAAAAGGCGCAACCGGTATTACCGCATATCGAGATTAACCAATTGGATTTACTGCTTCAGTTGCTTTAGCTTGAGATCGATTCCGGCTTTTAGGCTCATTTGTTCAACTTGCTCACGGCTAGCATGCATATCGGCATCGCCAACTCGAAAATAGGTGCCACTGTAAGGATCGGTGCCAACATAGATGGGCCTGAGTTTTACATCCACGCAGGGCACATGAATTCTGATCAGCTTTTTAGCTATAATTTCGATTATTTGTACGTCGGTAGGCGCTAAAATATTGTGACTGATTTTTTTCGGGTCATGTAAAATGGCCCAAATTTCACTGAGCATTGGCATCGGATTAATAATGCCCTCAATCGTAAACTCACCTTGTTGTTCTTTTACCCCTAAAATAATTTCCCCGCCTAAGGTGTTAGCAAAAGCACTATAGCTTTCCCACATGCCTTCGGGCAACATTCCATTACCATCTCTTCCACCTGCTAACTTAAATTCAACTTGGGCAGATTCATGTAAGTTTGCTATGTCGTCTAGGGCAAAGGTTGGGTAATGATGAGGTGACATTTAGGCTCCATATTGAAGTACGGTAAACTCATTATGTACTGTATGAAGTTTCGCAAAAAAAAGGAAGCAAATCCGTAAGGATGATCTCGAAATTGCTTCAAAATGGGGAACCTAGGAGGATTATAGTGCTAAAGCTTTTGGGAATAATAAAGTGTTTTCAATCTCTATATGGATTTGCAAATCGGCATCAAATTCAGCCAAGGTGTGATAACACGCTTGCCACGTATGGCAAACACCTGCAGGTGGCGTGTAGTTATTGGTTAAGTTTCGAATGGTTTGCAACATGTGGTCTGCGTTATCGTGTTCATGCAACATCATGTTGATAGGATTACTAATATGACCAAAGCATCCATCAACAGTTTTGCCTAAGCTGAGCGATTTAATCGCCGGAAATAAAATGCGTTCTTCTTTCATTAAGTGCGGCATTAATTCGGCAATTAACTCATTAACCGCATGCGCCAGAGGCTTTATTTCGCTGTGATCATCACCGTGTGCGCGAACCATTTTATCTGTGTATTCCACTAATAATGGGGCGGTTTCACGAATGTATTGATGATGAGTCGCTTCAATATGATCTATCAAATCAATTAATGATAAGTGCTGTAATGCGGGTGCTGCTTGTTCGGTTAACATGGCAATTCCAAAGGTGCACATAATTTACATGTATTTTATGTGCATCTTTAACAATGCTCAATTTATTCACCACTAATCTGTTAGCTAACTCACACATTAATCGAAAATTGATACGTTATTGAGTACAAGACTCGCCTTGCGCCAAAGTGCTTAGCAGTACTTTTGAACTGACTTTTTGTTGCTGTAGCATACCGCCGACTCTTAATAAGCTATCTTGCCAACACACTAACCCACGGTGATCCATGCTTGGCTGCGATAGTGTCTGCGGTGCGAGCCACTGCTTGGTAGCCAAGTCGAATCGATAACCATAGGAGTTTGGTTCGCTAGGTTCACCGTTATAACCAATACCTGAATAGTTATACGGATTATCACTTCCGCCTAAAAATACAATTTGGCCACCAGTTGCTGTTTTAATCCCGGTAGCAGCCATGCGGTAATGAGCCGTAGCAGTTGCAGCTGTGTTTGATTTGGCAGTGTTTGCTATTGCTTGGTTTACGTTTGATTCAGTTATTGTAGATTTACTTGCGTTGATATTAGCCGCGACAGAGTAATGCGGCAGTAATTGCCAATCAATTCGCAAATGGTTATCTGGATTGACCTCACCATACAAACACACGGGTGATGCTTGGTAACTGCGGCGCGCGTTGATATTAGCTTGTACTTTTACGCCGTCGCATAACACCAGCTGACTACCTACCATTCCTACTGCTTGACCAAATACAGCCGGTGCTGGTATTGGGCTCGCTTGAGCCCAAGTGTTGGTCTGGGTGTCATACACTTGGACTAAATTGACGTTGCCGTCGTTGTGCCAGCCGCCAAATAAATAGATGTAACGCTGTTGATATGCTACTGCAGTGGTGTCATCAACAGCCACTGGCATGTCGGCAATACGAGTATATTGATTGGTCTTAATCGAGTATTGGTAATTATCAATTGTGCTAATTTCGTCATGATTGTCGGCCACGGTATAACCGCCAAACACATACGCCTTATCGTTAATGCCAATCGCAATCGATGCCAGCCTGCCCGCTAAAGGCGCAACATGAGGTACCGGCTTAATAGTTTGCCATTGGGCATTAGGGGTGTTTAAACTTAGTGCCCATGCCTTGTTATGTACAGCTTGATAATCTTTAGCTTTACCTAGCCCCATAAAGCTCAACAAGTAAGTGTGTTTATCGCTTTGCACCAACGCTATTGCGTTGTTGGTTACCGCTTGTGGCAATGGTGTTATATCGGTTGCTGCTGCATAAGCTGGTCTAGCAACAACTATTAATCCTATCAATGATCCTGCTAACCTACCCAATGTTGAGTTAATCATAGCGATATTGTGGTTAGTCGATTTTGGTCGTTTAACGGAGATACGAATGCGCAAAGAGAGTTGCTCGATTAGGCGAGACATTGTGTGTAAAATCCTTTATGTGCTTTATGGATAGCAATAGAGTGTAAACCAATTTATGGTTTTACTCCTGTGCCCATGCGTATTTCGATGACCTTTTCAACGCGCGATGGCGTGGTTATTAGCCCGCTTTGTTCGACAAGAATAAACCAATCGTAACCTTGTTGCTCAGTTAACATTGATGCTTGTGTTAATGCGTAAGCATCGATATTGGTTTTATTTTTACTGATAATATTGAGCATAAAATAATTGTCAGTTATTTTATGCTCAATATAGCGATAGCCATCTGCTTGAGTATATTTGACTCTAGGTGTTGTATTTACACAACCGCCCACTAGCGTAACGAGTAATACCGCGACAATGGCGCCAAGTTTATACATGTCCATAACCTTTTAGGTAAAAATTCATAGCGAATTAGTCTGTTAACTTGCTAAGTATTTGCTGTTCTTGTGCTGTTGTTAATGGCGCGCCAACCATAATATTGTCGAGTAAGCTATCAAGTGCAGAACCGCCGCTAGCCGTTTGGTATTCAGCTTGCTGATCTTGGCTAATAGTATATTCAATATTAGCGACTTGTTGCCATTGCCTCTGCTGCTGACAGGCAATATTTTCGCTACGCAGGCTTAGGTCTTGCAAACCATACTGGCGACAAAAATCTCCCTGTTGATTATAAAAACTGAGTTGAATAGACATGATGCTGTCATCATCTAACAATGCAATAACACCGCTTGGCAAATGCGTTAGTTGTTCTGTTATGGTTGGGTCTATGCCTGCCGTTGTGGTATTGGTCTGTAGTGGCGTGTCTAGTTGATACACGCCATAACCCGCTATTAGCGCGATAACAGCAACTGCTGCAGCATATTGTTGCACCTGTTGCTGTGCTTGGCGCCACCAAGGAAAGGCTACAATGTTACTCTCTGTAGCGCTAGGCTCTTCAAACGGTGCACTAGGCGTTTCAAGTAGTGTGCTAATGGATTTTGGAACGGGCTGTTGGTCAATGGCTTGATAGAATGTTTGTATCATAGGATCAACCATTGCCAGTTCTGCTAAACGTTCGGCAACCGCTTCATTATCGGCAATCGCTTGCCTGACTTGCTCCATGTCTTGCTCTGGTAGTTCTGCATCTAAAAAGGCTGATAAGGTTTCATCGCTGAGGTTCATGCCATGCTCCCGTTAGGTTGTTTAAAAAAGCTGACCATGTTGGATCGAGCTCTTGCTAGGCGGCTCATGATTGTTCCTGTTGGAATGGCGAGTATCTCAGCCGCTTCGCTGTAGCTCATGCCTTGTACAGCAATTAACGATAATACTTCACGCTGATCATCAGACAAATTGTTCATCGCGCTATTCACCTCACCTAAGGTGATATCGTTAATGATGTCCGCTTCACCGTCGGTGTAATTTTCTGCCTGCAGTTCTGGTTTACTGGTGGCTAAGGTGCGTACTTTTTGTGAGCGATAATCATCAATCCATTGATTTCGACATATCTTAAAGGCCCATTTAGCTAACAGAACATCTTCCGGTGGCGGCGATTTAAGTATCCGTAATAAGGTATTTTGCACCAAGTCATCGGCATCATGCATTGAGCTCGTTAATGAGTAGGCAAAGCGTCTTAATGCTGGTAGTAGTAGGATTAATTCGGGTTTCATATTTAGGGTATGCTCCTCTTTACCCTGATAACGGTTCAATGGGCAAAGTTATTCCAACATGGAGGGAATTTTTTTTGTTGTCAGACGTTTTTATCTTACACACTATTAGCGCAGGTAGATAAATCAATGAGAACAATGACAGCATATTCACTCGCATTACTGAGTTTAACCCTCATACCTTTAGTGTCTTACGGGCAATTATTGTCTGTGCCAGCACTTCCTGCTGCAGTGATAGATAAACTCGATCAAAGCGTAAGCCGAAGCGCCGAGCGCTTACAAGCACTGAAGCAACAACGTTTGCTGGAGCAGCAATTACAGCAAACATTAGCGCTAAAGGCGACATTGTTAGACCCCTTATTACAGTTGCCTGCTGTAGTGCCTGTGCTAAATAGCGCAGGTCAGCCTGTATGGAACGATATTGAAGTTGAACATGGTTTACGCGCCGTTGAGCGTGAATGGCTACTGTTAATATCCATAGCACAATGGCAACAGCTGTTAACGACGACTCCTGAGCTGGAAATGTATGTGCAAAGCCGCACTGAACTGGCAATGTTAGGCTTACAGTTGGTTAAAATACAAGTACCGATCGAGCTTGATAGCGTTGATGCATTACGCAATACCTTACCTACACTACTGGCACCTTATTTAAGCCGAAATTATATATACCAGTCGCAAGCGGCTAATCAAGCAAGCACAGTTACGGATGCGCTGGCGAGTACTGAAACGGCTATCCAAGCAGACAGAGCGACAACGGATCAGATAACGGCAGTGCAGCAAGTGGTTTCAAGTGAAACGACAGCGATGTGCGATAGACCGATAAGATTAGGCATGATAGATACCGCGATTGTGCCCCAGCATAAAGCGCTGCATATAGCCGAAGATCGCTTAGTATTGATCCAACAAAATTTTCTTACTGATGACATCCCATCTTCATATAGTCACGGAACCGCAGTGGCAGGCGTATTAGCGGGTAACAATGATCAACTTAAGCCGTTGTTACCGTCATTAACCTTATACAGCGCAGGAGCCTTTTATGCCCAAAATGCGTATCAACAAGGGGCTACACTCGACAGTATCTTGCAGGCGTTAAATTGGTTAGTAGGTCAACAGGTGCGGGTGATCAATATGAGTTTGACTGGACCAGATAATCCAATATTACATGAAGTTGTATCTCGTTTAGCTGAAACAAAGACCATTTTAGTGGCTGCAGCAGGTAACGGTGGGCCAGCCGCTAAGCCATTATATCCAGCTGCATATTCAGACGTTATTGCCGTCACTGCGGTAGATAAACAGCTGGGATTATATCGTTGGGCTAATCAGGGGGATTACATTGATTTTGCGGCGCAAGGAGTAAAGGTGTTGACTACCCGAGCAGATGGAAGCGTGGGTATTGAAAGTGGCACTTCAATGGCCACGCCCGTTGTATCGGCCAAAGTGGCCTGTATGCTGGCTGCAACACCAGAGCTGCTATTGGAGCAGGTGTTGCTGCAATTACAGCAGCAGGTGATTGATTTAGGCGCACCAGGTAAAGATCCACAATTTGGTTATGGGGTAGTAACACGCCCTTAAAAACTGGCTTGTAACATCAGTCCTGCTCGTGTTTCATCATAATCTGCACTGGTCAAGATTGACTGATAGTAACCATATTCAACGGATGTCAGCAGCGCAAAAGTGGAATTAATATTTAACTCCCACTTAGCATCAATGTGTTGATGTATATCGTTACGTTTATTATCGTTAATGGCCAAAGCATAATCTCTTTGAGTTAATTTCATTCCTAGTTGAATTTTTTGTACAACGTGCCATAAATCAAATTGATTAGACAAGCGGATATTCATACTTTTAGCGCGATAGCTAAAGGCTTTATCAAGTGTATCTTCATCCTCATAAGTTGCGCTTAATGAGATAAAGCGTTGGCCCTGTTGAAAAAACCAAAATGAATCGATATTAGCACTTTTATTGCTAGCATCACGCGATTCAAACTGAGCAAAATCTTTGTCGGCATACACTACGCTGGGACGAATAAACCAGCTGTCGCTAAGATTATGCATGGCATACACGCTAAATTGGTTGAGCGCTAAAAAATCGCTGCCATCTAAATCAGCTTGAGCCAGATAGACACTGCTGCCCAGTGTTAGATTATCAAAGGCATAGCTCGCATCGATAAAAGCCAGCTGTAAGCGACTGCCATAAGCACTGGCATTTCGATAGCGTTTGTCATTAATACTATAGCCACTGTCTAGGCGGACATTGTCGCTAACTTGCCAAGCTGCATTGATTTCTCCCTCTAAAACCGTCGCCGTATCCGACTCACCACTGGCTTGTTCAAGTTCACTGATGTTGACGTTAGACTGGTATTCCATACCTGCTTTTAGCTTACCGTTAACGGATAGGGTTTCTGCCGCTACTCCCATATGAGCGCAAGCCAGCAGAAATAATGTACAGGTAACGCGAGAGTGTAAAGTCATCATAAGGACTCCTAACAATAAAGATAGGCCGGCAGTATTGCCGGCATATGGAGTATTCGACTTAAAGACCGCTTGATAAGCGAATGGTATTTTGAATGGTGTTAGTGACTTCTGCATTCACTGTTTGGCTCACCGCTTGCGTCACTTGTTCGCGAGTGTTCTGCTGCATGAGTTCACTTGCACTTGCCTGTAACTGTTGTTGCACTGCGCTGGTTGCTGCGGCATTGATGGCCGATGATGTTGTCCCAGAAACTGCCGCGCTTACTGAATCAGATACTGCTGTGCTAGTGGCAAACAGTGTATCGGCACTCATACGTGATTGAATCTCTTCTGCGGCGGTGTTCGCACCAAGTTGTGCTGCGTTTACTGTCGCTGCTGCGGTGTTGAGTGATGTCTCTGCTTGATTAACCGATAACTCTGTTGCTGCAGATAATCCGGCAGAACCAGATGCTATTACTTGAGTTGACACCAATTGCGCAGCCGTCGAGGCGTTATTAATCAGGCTATTAGCTATGCCAGCACCAACAGTTGTGGTGTTGGCTAATTGGTTATTAGCAAGTGTTGTTGCTGAGTCAGCGTTGGTGATTGATGTATCAAGTGCTGACGTTACCGTAGTGAGCATTTCTGTTGTGGGTATGGTTATCGCAACTTGGTTGTCAGTTGTGGCTGCCATTTCAGTTGATGAAGTTTGCGTGGAGTCACCCGAGCCGCCTGACTCTGCTTCATTTGAAGCCGTTTGATCTGAGGCGGTGTTGGTCGGCTCGCGTGAGGCAATTGTTGGCTCATTATTGCTTTGTGTTTCAGCGTTAGCATTTGGGCTATTCTGTTGGTTTTGGCTTAATTGAACATCAGCTTGGGCTGATACGGTTGTCGATGCTGACATTTCGGCACTTATTACCATGGTTGAGAAACAAGCCAGAGCAATAATCGTTGGTTTAAGTAATGTTTTCATTTTTAATTCCCTCGTAATGTCGTGATTGACACTGTGATAACGAGGCGGTCGTCGATTCTATTCCATTTATTTTTTCTTAATTGGCATTATTGTCTTGCACGGTGAATATAAAATTAATAAGTGATTGTTTAATATTGTTATTTTATTTTTATCTTTATTGATGTAAAAAGACTAAATGATGCTTAGATAGACATCTCTACTGAAATATAACCATCGTTTAGCGTTGTTGCTTGAAAATAAATAGTGGTTTTGTCGCCCGCTGGGATTCGTCGGCAGAACTAGCGATTGAGCCGCGGACAAATGTCATGCTCAGTATGTTAAATGCTGTGTATATGTTTACTTTTATGGTTAATGTAAATCAATTATCATTGGTGTCAGCGCGAAAGCCCATTGAGTCATTCACACACCCAGTATTATCCGTAATGAATGCTTAATTACGATATAGTTATCTTAAATATAAGCCGGTTACCCCTGAAACCATTGAGTCGTAGGTTTTACTTTGTCATTAGAAAATTCAGTTAACTTTATCCCTCATAGTTGGTTTGGGCATTTGTATCAGCGTGACGTAAATGCGATCAAATTGACGCAAGAGGGTATGACTTTTATGCCTAGCCAAGGCCGATTTTTAGCAAGATTTCGGCATACCAATAAACCGCTTATTATGGGGCAATTATCATGGCAGCAATTAGATCATCCGCCACTATTTAGCGCCAGTTTACTCGGTAACTTACTGAGTTTTAGGGCCGCTGGTGCTCATTATCAAATTCCATTTTTAAGTTATTTGGCTAAATCTCATTTTAAGCAACAGGTCGAAATACTCTGGGCCTTATCTCATCAAAAATCGCTGTGCGATTTGATATTACGAGTTGAAAAAGCCATATCAAGCCGGTATTTACGCCAGTCATTACTAGAAAAAATGCGCGCTAGAATCGAGCGTGAGTATTTTCGCTGGTTTCCCTGGAGTGAAGGGGTCGAGTTACCCGCCAATATACGTACCGCATTAATTCAACTACACGGTTTTTACCACTGGAATAAAGCTGATATAGATCGCCTACGTGAAGGCTATATTCAATCGCAGTTACTCGCATTTGCAGACTTTTTTGATCATGTGGAGTCACAGCCATTAACCGATAAGCAGCGCCGAGCATGTATTATCGATGATGATAATAATCTACTGCTCGCGGGCGCTGGCACGGGGAAAACCAGTGTAATGGTAGGCCGTGCAGGCTATTTACTAAATAGTGGCCAAGCTAAAGCTAATGACATTCTATTACTGGCTTATGGCAAAAAAGCCGCCATGGAAATGGATCTGCGAATTAAACACAAACTGGGCAGTGATGATATTAAGGCCAGTACTTTTCACAGTTTAGGCCTGAAAATTATTGCCGATGTTGAAGGTGTGAAACCTAGCTTATCAGCGTGGGTAAATGATGAACCCGCCAAAGACAAATGGGTGCACGATAGATTAGAAGTTTTGATTGAAAATGAATCTTATCGTAAACAACTTTTTGACTATTTCAGTCGTTATTATTACGTTGAAAAAAGCCCATTCGAATTTTCAATACAAGGTGAGTATTTTGAATATTTAAATGATAATGACATTCGCTCATTGAAAGGTGAGAGGGTCAAAAGTTTTGGTGAGTTGCATATCGCCAATTGGTTGTTTACCAATGGCATTGAATATCAATATGAAGCCAAGTATGAATTTGATGTCAGCACGGTTGATTTTCGCCAGTATCAAGCTGATTTTTATCTACCTGAATATGAGGTTTATATTGAATATTATGGCATTGATGAAGCCAATAATACGGCTCCTTATATCGATCAAGCAGCCTATTTAGCATCAATGGAATGGAAACGACTGTTACATCATCAGCGCCAAACCAACTGCATCGAATTATTTTATTATCAGCACAAGAAAAATCAGTTAATCAACAAGCTTGAGCAAGCTTTAACGGTATTTAAAGTTAACTACTCACCTTTACCCGATGACGCGATATTGGCAACTCTTTATGAGCTTGGGCGAGTGACTGAGCTGGCAAAATTGTTTAGTCAGCTCATTGGCTTATACAAAGCAGCTTGTATTGACGAGGCTGGGCTGGAAAAGGTATTTGCCAATGCTGCTGATGCGGCCCAAACGCGTAAAGCATTTGAATTACTCGAACCCATTTTACAGCAGTACCAACAGTACTTATCAGCTCACGGTGATATCGACTTTGAGGACATGATAGCCAAAGCGCTCGCATACCTGCAAAGTGGTCAATATGTCAGCCCATGGCGATATATCATGGTCGATGAGTTTCAAGATATTTCAGAACCCAGAGCACGTTTAGTGCGAGCCTTGCGAGATTCGCGCACGAAAAAAGGTAACAGCGATACTTCATTATTTTGTGTTGGCGACGATTGGCAGGCTATTTATCGCTTTAGTGGTGCAGATGTCCGTTTAACGACTCAATTTAAACGTTATTTTGGCCATGCCAGCGAAACGCATTTGGATCTTACTTTTAGATTTAATAACCGTATCGGCGAAGTGGCTAGCGCTTTTGTGAGTAAAAATCCGCATCAACTCAACAAAGATATCCATTCATTGGTACAAGTTGCCAAGCCTGCAGTATCAATACTTCGTCGTGGTACCAATGAGGGCGCAACTAAAGATGAGCCGAGTAACAACGCATTAGAGCAAGCCTTAAATGCTCTGTCCGTCCGTGTTACTCAAGCTGTTGATAAGCTTAAAGCTAAACCGACAGTATACTTACTGGCACGTTTCTGGTTTCAGTTGCCAGATAAAGACATGTTGCGTCAGTTAACGGCTAAATACCCGATGTTCGTGATTGAGTGTTTATCGTTTCATGCTTCCAAAGGTAAAGAGGCCGACTATGTGGTGATTATGGGAATGACCCAAGGCATACATGGATTTCCGTCGAAAAAAATAACGCCACCTTTACTTGATGCGTTTTTACCTAAAGCTGAAAATTTTGAGTTTGCAGAAGAACGGCGTTTATTTTATGTCGCGCTAACTCGTGCAAAGCACCGAGTTTACGTTATCGCCGATATGACCAATGTAAGCCCATTTATTGTGGAACTGATCCAGCAAGACTATGCCGTTGAACAACAAGAATTTAGTACGTCTTTAGTGCAATCCTTGTTCGAACAAATTAACTGTGTCCGATGTACCACTGGGATATTAAAACCACGAGTGGGCAAGTTCACATCATTCTTTTCTTGCTCACTCTTTCCATTATGCGATCACAAAGAAGCAGGCTGTGACGAATGCGGCAGTCCGATGACACGTAAACGTTTTATCGGTTTCAAGGTATGTCTCAATGACAGTTGTAGCCATATGGCGCCGATATGTAACGTCTGTGGCGGTGATATGAACTTAAGAGAAAGTGCTAGAGGTGCTTTTTGGGGCTGTAAAAATTATCGAGGTAACCGCGTGCCTAGTTGTAGCAATACCATTGATAAAGCCAAAATCTCTCCGCAACAGGTGCAGTAGTTATTAGAAATGGATGACTGTTTCTACTCGTATATAACACTTGCTGATAAGTGATGTGTTACTACGAGCGTAACGGATAAAACAAAACGGGCTTATCATTGCTGATAAGCCCGTTTCATTACAATCACTTAGACGCTAGGTCTTAGTTCATGCCGTATTTCTTTAATTTCTTACGTAAAGTACCACGGTTGATACCTAACATATTAGCAGCGCGCGTTTGGTTGCCACGAGTGTGTTGCATGATGATGTCTAGTAAAGGTGCTTCAACTTCGCACAATACCATTTCATATACTTCAGAAGCTTCCTGACCGTCTAACTGAGAGAAGAAGTTAGTCACGGCACGTTTTACTGCGTCACGTAATAACTGCGGCTTGATAGTGCCGTTTGCTGTTTCGATTTTGCCTACGGTAAGCTGGTGAACTTCTGTGTTAGTTGTCTGATCAAACATTCTATTCTGCTCTTTATTAAATTCTAAACTAATTCATCAAAATAACATTCTACGAGGGAATGTTGCTGGGCAGCGGTTTCAAGCCGATTGAAGTCAGCACGAAATTGGCGCTGTTCCTCATGGTTTAGGTACCACCCGACATGCTTTCTAGCAAATCGGACACCTTTGTATTCGCCATATAAGTCATAAAGTTTCTTAAGGTGTTCAAGCATCACACTGCGTTGCTCTTCTGCCTTAATTGGCGCTAACTTTTTACCTGTTTCCAGATAATGTAGGATTTCTTTAAAAATCCAAGGCCGTCCTTGTGCACCTCTTCCAATCATCAGGGCATCGGCGCCAGTGTAGTCAAGTACAAACTTGGCTTTTTCTGGTGTGTCGATGTCCCCGTTAGCGACAACAGGAATTGAGACATTCTGTTTAATTGCTTTTATGGTGTCGTACTCGGCAAAGCCTTTGTACATGCATTGTCTGGTTCGGCCGTGAACGGCGAGCGAGACAATGCCACAATCTTCAGCAATTTGGGCTATTTCAACACCATTACGATGTTCAGGCTCCCAACCCGTGCGTATCTTTAACGTTACTGGTACGTCTACTGCAGCAACCACGGCTTGTAAAATCTCTTTTACTAAGCTGGGGCTTTGCATTAACGCAGAACCAGCAAATTTTTTATTCACTTTCTTTGCTGGACAGCCCATATTGATATCAATGATGTGCGCACCTTGTTCAACGTTGAACTTAGCGGCATTGGCCATTAAATCAGGATCTGCACCTGCTATTTGTACGGAGCGTATTCCTTCTTCACCAGAATGCATCATGCGCTGGCGGCTTTTGTCGCTGTCCCAAACGTCGGGATTCGATGAAAGCATTTCTGATACGGCTAAAGCTGCGCCATAGCGTAAACAGAGATTTCGGAAGGCCTGATCGGTGACACCTGCCATTGGTGCCACAATCAGCTGATTAGACAGTTGATACGGGCCAATTTGCATTTCGGACTTCACCTTGCTCTCCAAAGGGGCGCTATAGTAGCCCTTTTTTACGGCCGTGAAAAGGTCAATAAATGACCTAAATGCAACTTTTTTGCTTGACTTTTATTAGCCGTCACATCTTTGACTAATAATTGGCGTTTTTCGGCCATTTTTGAGCACTGGTGCGTGTTGCAGAGAGACGTTTTCATATATACCAGTGTCAATTATTGATGTTAACAACCTGTAAACGAGAATTTACGCACGCAATCCGCTCATAATATAGCCCATAATTGAGTGCGTTTTAGGCTTGTGGGCAGGCTACTTACGTATTCCTGTTAAGCGACTCCAGTCTTCTTTGTTACATACTGGATCCATGATGAACCATTGGCTGTAGAAGTCGGATACTTCTTGTGCTTGTTCTTGCAATAAACCCGATAGCGCCAGTTTGCCACCAATTTTGACTTTTTCAGCTATCAGCGGCGCTAGCTCTTTTAACGGACCGGCAAGAATATTGGCGACTAATACGTCTGCTTGTAAGTTGGCTGGTTGATCTTCTGGTAAATATAGGGCCAATTTATCCACTACGTCGTTACGTTCAGCATTGGCTTTTGAAGCGTCAATAGCCTGATAGTCAATATCAACACCTGTTACTTTCTTGGCGCCGAGTTTGATTGCGGCAATAGCCAAAATACCCGATCCACAACCAAAATCGATGACTTCTTGGTTTGATAAATCTAGGCTGTCTAACCATTCTAAACATAAGGCGGTGGTAGGGTGAGTACCTGTACCAAAGGCTAAACCTGGATCGAGAATGACGTTAACCGCAGTCGGATCAGGAATTTCACGCCAGCTAGGGCAAATCCATAAACGTGTACCAAATTGGATTGGGTGAAAGCTGTCCATCCATTCGCGGATCCAGTCTTTATCTTCGACTTGTTCAATTTTATGATTAAAGCCTTTGCCTAAAAATGGCATCGATTCTAAAAATTCGATTGTGGGTGCTAAGTTAGTACCTGCATCAAACAATGCAATCATTACGGTATCTTGCCACAGCGGTGTTTCACCTAACTTAGGTTCGAAAATAGGCTCGTCTTGGCCATCTTCGTAGGTGATGGAAAGTGAACCGTGATCCATTAATAAGTCGCCAAGCAAGTCGGCGTTATCGCGATGAGTGTGAATGCGTAATTGGATCCAAGCCATGGGATTTTCCTAACTGTGGTAAAAGTAATATCAAATTGGCGCTTATTATACCCAAGTTATTTTAAGATGCTCGTTTAGGTGAGAGTTTATTGGTTGTTTGCTAGATGAAGATGGACCATTTTCGGTCGCGGTCACGTTTATATTAAAAATCGCGCAGGATATTGCTGATGATTAGAAAACAGGTAAGTTAGTCCCGAAACTTACTGAATGTGTTGGTGAGTCAGTTGCGTTAAATTTGATCTGTCCTGGTCGCGAAAATATCACTCAGGTCATGTTGCTATTACGCGATAAGTTACGTCAATATTGCCCGTAATTATTAGCGTAACGACACCTTTTTAGATACACGTTAGATTGTTTTATCTACCGAATACTCGTTTCGATATTTAGTTAACTATCAGTATTGTTTAAGTTTTTATTTGCTAGTTTGTGTGACACGCTTCTAACTCCCGCTTAATAATAGGTGAACACTATCACGGTTTGATCATTGTTCATTGCCGCTATTCAAAAACTCTTGATATGGTCAATACTTGTTATTGTGCTTAACAGGATATGATGCTTTATGGCTGCGAATTCTTTGCAAACGAAAGTCGACAGTGCGGTAAATACCGACAAAGGTTTTGCTCACCCTCTTTGGGCTGCTCGAGCGGATAAACTACAAAGTTTGTCCGGTGTAATACTGGGACTTTTTCTAGTGATGCATTTGCATTTTGAGTCGAGTATTTTGTTTGGCAAAGAAGCCTTCTACCAAGTAGCGCAGTTTCTAGAAGGCGGCATATTCAGTGAAACTGGCCATGGTTACCCGCTGGTAACTCAAATTTTTTCCTGCTTTATGTTATTGATTGTGCTGATCCATGCGGTATTTGCATTACGGCGTTTTCCGACTCAATTAGGCCAATGGCGCGCCTTACGAAATCAAATGCGTTTTTTACCTCATGAAGATACCAAAATCTGGTTTTGGCAAATGATCACTGGTTTTTTATTGTTCTTCCTCGTGCCAACGCACTTATTCACCATGATAACCAATCCTGAAATAGGCCCACATCTTTCGGCCGAGCGTGTGTACCACCTCAATGCTTGGGTTTTATATATCCTGCTATTACCTGTTGTAGCAGTGCATGGCGTATTTGGTTTATATCGAGTAGTGGTGAAATGGGGCTTGGTTGAGCAACGCTTTGCCATGCTCAAATTTGCTAAGGTGCTGTTAGCGTATTTAATGGTGCTAGGAGTAGCGAGTTTGCTGACTTATATTTTTATTGGCCGTTCTTTGGCGTTACCTGTGGTGCCATATGTGTCGATGTTATAAGGAATTAAAATGAAAATTATTTATACCGACACCTTGGTAGTAGGCGCTGGACTGGCAGGGTTAAGAGTCGCGATAGCCTCAAAAGAACGTGGCCTCGATACCTTGGTGTTATCGCTTGTTCCTGCTAAAAGATCGCACTCTGTCGCTGCCCAAGGTGGCATGCAAGCCAGTTTAGCCAATACCATAAAAGGTGAAGGTGATGATGAAGACATCCATTTTCAAGATACGGTAAAAGGTTCCGATTGGGGCTGCGATCAAGATGTTGCTCGAATGTTTGCTCACTGTGCACCCAAAGCGGTAAGAGAGTTAGCTCAGTGGGGCGTTCCTTGGACTCGAGTGACTAAAGGCGATAGACAAGTTATTGTTAATGCGGAAAAAGTGACTATCACTGAAGCAGAAGCTGCTCATGGACTCATTAACGCGCGTGATTTTGGTGGTACCAAAAAGTGGCGTACTTGCTATACCGCAGACGGTGCAGGTCATTCTTTATTGTATGCCGTCGATAATAAGGCTATTTCGTTAGGCATTCCAGTGCATGAACGGATGGAAGCATTATCGCTTATTCATGATGGTGAACGTTGCCACGGTGTCATCGCTCGTTGCTTAATTACGGGTGAATTACGCGCTTACATCGCTAAATCTACCACTATTGCCACAGGTGGCTATGGGCGGATTTATGCGGTGTCGACCAATGCCATTATTTGTGAGGGGATTGGTCAAGCATTGGCGCTAGACACTGGCGTCGCGACGCTGGGCAATATGGAAGCGGTACAGTTTCATCCTACGGCTATTGTTCCTGTGGGTATTTTAACGACGGAAGGTTGCCGTGGTGATGGTGGTGTGCTGCGTGATAAAGACGGTTACCGCTTTATGCCCGACTATGAACCAGAGAAAAAAGAACTGGCTTCGCGAGATGTTGTGTCTCGTAGAATGACTGAGCATATGCGCAAAGGAAAAGGCGTAAATAGCCCTTATGGGCCGCATTTATGGCTGGATATTACCTTATTAGGTCAAAAGCACATTGATACCAATTTGCGTGAAGTTAAAGAGATTTGTGAGAACTTTTTAGGTATTGATCCGGTTAAAGATTGGATCCCTGTTCGGCCTACACAACATTATTCTATGGGCGGTATTCGTACTAAAGCCAATGGCGAAAGTCCACAATTATCAGGGTTGTTTAGTGTTGGGGAAGCTGCTTGTTGGGATATGCATGGCTTTAATCGACTCGGTGGCAACTCCCTAGCAGAAACTGTGGTTGGCGGAATGATTATCGGTAAGTATGTTGCTGACTTTGGTGAGCAAAATAGTTTGGTCGTTGATACCGATTTAATCGCCCAGTTTGGTAAGCAGTTACAAACAGAAGTTGATCAGCTTATTGAGGGCGAAGGAACAGAAGATCCATTTAAACTTAAAGCTGCAATGCAAAAAATTATGATGGATTACGTCGGTATTTTCCGCAATGGGCCTGAACTTGAACTGGCTGTTAACCAATTAACCGAATTACTTGAACGTTCAAAAAACCTCGGGTTAAAGTGCAAAAAATGTCACGCTAACCCTGAGCTTGTTGAAGCGTTACGCGTCAAACGGATGTTGAAAGTGGCTGTGACCGTTGCATGCGGGGCGCTTGCTCGTACCGAAAGTCGGGGCGCGCATTCTCGTGAAGATTTTCCACAGCGTAATGACCAAGACTGGTTGAATCGTACATTAACCCGTTGGCCAGATGCTAATAGTTTACGACCAGAAATGAGTTATGAAGCCCTTGATGTGATGCGAATGGAATTACCGCCTGGTTATCGAGGTTATGGTGTTGATAATGCGATTGCTCATCCTGATACCCAAAAACGTCAGCAACAGGTTGAAGCTATTTTAGCTGAACTCGGTGACGATGCAGATAGGTATGCCAAGCAAGCGGCATTAATGCCTTATGAGTTACCTGAAGAATATCAACCACGTAATCAGCGCTTCACTGATACTGTAGCCAAAACCAATGCTGAGTCTGGAGAAAAGTAATATGAGCCAAGCACGCACGTTAACTTTTTCAATTTTTCGATATGACCCGCAAGAGCCTGGCGACAAACCTAAAATGGTGAGTTACAGCTTAACAGAGGCACCCGGAATGACGGTGTTTATCGCGTTGAATCAGCTACGTGAAACACAAGACCCATCACTACAATTTGATTTTGTTTGTCGTGCGGGTATTTGCGGCAGTTGTGCCATGGTGATCAATGGTTTTCCGACGTTAGCTTGTCGAACCTTAACCGCTAATTATCCAGATGGACATATTAAATTGATGCCATTACCTGGCTTTGATTTAATTGGCGATCTGTCGGTAAATACCGGTAAATTTATGCGCGAATTATCTGAGCGTTTATCGTTGTGGTTGCATCCGAATAGTGCAGATAATGATATTCATCGTATCGAAACGCCGATGTCACCGGAAGAAGCAACCAAGCTTTATGAGTTAGAGCGATGCGTAGAATGTGGTGTATGTGTTTCTGCTTGTGCGACTAAACAAATGCGTGACACTTTTGTTGGCGCAGTCGGTATGATGAAAATTGCCCGTTTTGAATTAGACAGCCGTGATACTCGAACCGCTGATGATTTTTACCATGTCATAGGTAATCAAGATGGCGTGTTTGGTTGCATGACGTTACTCGGCTGCCAAGATACTTGCCCGAAAGATTTACCGCATATGCAGCAAATTGCGTATTTACGTCGGAAAATGGCTGCTGTATAGCGGAAAAGCTCGAGACTACGAGATGCTAGAGCGCTTCGCTGCTAGATGCTATACAAGCTAAAGCTTTAAAAGCGGGGGGATCGATAACGAACGGTAAAACGATAACAGGCGATGGCAAGTGGAAAGACTAGATGCTAGAGTGCTACGCAGCTACAGACGATACAAGCTAAAGCTTTTATAGCAGCGAAGCGTACTATCAGGACGAAGTCCGCTCTAGATTCTAGGCATGGCTTTGGTTAGTAACCGTGATATACATATAAAAATGCCGCTAAATTAGCGGCATTTTTGCGATTATTTTGCGTTTAGGTAATTAATTACTTAGCGCGTTTCATTGCTGTGAAGAATTCTTCGTTAGTTTTGGTCATAGCCAATTTATCGATTAAGAATTCCATTGCAGAAACTTCATCCATTGGATGTAAGATTTTACGTAAAATCCACATTTTTTGAAGTTCTTCAGTTGTCGTTAGCTTTTCTTCACGACGAGTACCAGAGCGATTGAAGTCAATCGCAGGGAATACGCGTTTTTCAGCAGCTTTACGAGAAAGGTGTAACTCTTGGTTACCAGTACCTTTAAATTCTTCGTAGATTACTTCGTCCATTTTCGAGCCTGTATCAACCAAGGCTGTGGCGATAATGGTTAAGCTGCCACCGTGTTCAATGTTACGTGCAGCACCAAAGAAACGCTTTGGACGATGCAGTGCGTTAGCATCAACACCACCGGTTAACACTTTACCCGATGAAGGGATGACGGTGTTATAAGCACGGGCTAAACGAGTAATCGAATCTAACAAAATGACGACGTCTTTTTTATGCTCAACTAAACGTTTTGCTTTCTCGATAACCATTTCGGCTACTTGAACGTGACGGCTGGCTGGTTCATCAAAGGTAGAAGCAATCACTTCGCCTTTTACCATACGCTGCATTTCGGTCACTTCTTCAGGACGTTCATCGATAAGTAATACCATTAACACCACATCTGGGTTGTTGTAAGTAATACTTTGAGCAATATTCTGTAGTAACAATGTTTTACCGGCTTTTGGCGGCGCAACAATCAAACCACGCTGGCCTTTACCGATTGGAGAACAAAGATCAAGAATACGCGAGGTGATGTCTTCTGTTGAACCATTACCGCGCTCCATGCGAAGGCGTTCTTCTGCATGTAATGGGGTTAAGTTTTCAAACAGGATTTTGTTGCGAGAGCTTTCTGGTTTATCAAAGTTGACTTCACTGACTTTCAACAGTGCAAAATATCTTTCGCCTTCTTTCGGCGGTCGAATTTTACCAAAAATACTGTCACCAGTACGCATGTTAAATCGACGAATTTGACTTGGAGAAACATAAATATCGTCAGGACCCGCAAGGTATGAGCCATCTGAACTTCTTAAAAATCCAAATCCGTCTTGGAGGATTTCTAATACACCGCCACCGAAGATGTCTTCTCCGCTTTTAGCGTGAGCTTTCAAAATTGAGAAGATGATATCTTGTTTACGGGTACGAGCCATATTTTCCAGATTCATGCTTTCAGCAAGCGAAACTAGATCTGAAATTGGCGTGTCTTTTAATTCTGTTAAATTCATGTATGGGAGTCTTGTTTTGCGCGACGAAGCTTACCGCAATCAATCAGCAAGTTTGAAAAGATATTTTATGATTGATAAACGAGAAGAGGTTAATTGAAAAAATCTGATGAATAAATTAGCACTTTATATGTTGGCCGTCCAGAAATTTAGCGTAAATAAAATCTAAAAACGGCACAAATTGTTCAAAACTTGTGCCGTTTAACATTTCTAGGCTATTTCTAGTTAGATTTTAGCGTCAATGAATTCTTTTAGTTGCGTCTTTGATAGTGCACCAACTTTAGTTGCCACTAGCTCGCCACCTTTGAACATTAACAATGTTGGAATACCGCGTACGCCGTATTTCGCAGGTGAAACGTTGTTTTGGTCAACGTTTAGTTTTGCGACGGTTAGTTTGCCTGCGTACTCTTCGGCAACATCGTTTAGGATTGGGGCAATCATTTTACAAGGACCACACCACTCAGCCCAGAAGTCGACTAATACTGGTGTTTCAGACTTTAATACGTCGTTTTCAAAGCTGTCATCGCTTAGGTATACAATTTTATCGCTCATGTAGTTCTCCAGATTTGGTTCCATTGCTAGTTTATTAATGGCTTACCATGTATATTGGGTCAGTTAAATAGCTTTTCAAGAGACCGTTTTAGTAATGTAGCTATTTCAAACGATCGAATCTTTTTTTGCAACCCCTACAGGTATGCTTGTGCTATGAGCCAAACACATTTATCGACCCAGAAATTCGCCGACTTCCCTTTAAAGCCCGAAATACTCGCGGCATTGAACGAGAACGGCTTTGAGTTTTGCACGCCAATACAGGCGTTATCTTTACCTATTTTACTTAATGCAAAAGATATTGCCGGACAAGCCCAAACCGGCACCGGTAAAACTATGGCATTTTTAGTGGCCACATTTAACCACTTACTCAATGTTGCTGCACCTGAGAGTCGCAAAGCAACCGAACCCCGCGCTATTATTATGGCGCCAACGCGAGAATTAGCAATTCAGATTGCTAAAGATGCCAAGTTATTAGCGGCACATACAGGCTTAAAAGTTGGTATTGTTTACGGTGGCGAAAGCTATGAAACCCAACGCGCTGTATTAGACAAAGGCGTTGATATTCTGATTGGTACCACCGGACGTATTATTGATTATGTACGTCAGGGTGTCATTAGTCTAAGCCACATTCAAGCCGTTGTGCTTGATGAAGCCGACCGTATGTTTGATCTTGGTTTTATTAAAGACATTCGCTTTTTGTTCCGCAGAATGCCTGATGCTAAGTCACGTTTGAATATGTTGTTTTCTGCCACGCTTTCAATGAAAGTGCAGGAATTAGCATACGATCATATGAATGATCCTGAAAAAGTTGAAATCGAACCATTAGAAAAAACTTCTAAAAATATCAAAGAAGAAATTTTCTATCCGTCGATGGAAGACAAGATGCGTTTATTACTGAGTCTAATCGAAGAAGATTGGCCAGATAAAGCGATTGTGTTTTCGAACACAAAACACAGCTGTGAAAAGTTGTGGTCTTATTTAGAAGGTGATGGTCATCGTGTGGGGTTGTTAACCGGCGATGTTCCGCAAAAGAAGCGTATTCGCATTCTTGAGCAATTTACCTCAGGTGATATCGATGTTTTAGTGGCAACAGATGTGGCCGCTCGTGGGTTACATATTTCTGATGTGTCACACGTATATAACTATGATTTACCTGATGATTGTGAAGATTATGTGCATCGTATTGGCCGAACAGGTCGTGCGGGACAGAAAGGTATTTCAGTCAGTTTTGCTTGTGAAGAATATGCACTGAATTTACCTGAAATTGAAACTTATATTAATCATTCAATTCCAGTGTCTAATTACGATAAAGATGCGTTACTAGATGATATTCCGCCTCCGGCGCGTATTCATCGTAAGCCTCCTACATCTCGGACTCGTGATGGTGGAAGTAAAGGTGCGCATCGTAGTGGTGGAAATACTTCGCGTCCGCCACGCCATAGGACTCGTAGACCATAGTCAATGCCATTGTTAACTGTATCTCAGCCGTATGCGGCGATAACATTAGGTTCTAACAGTTTCAATATGTTAGTGGCTAATTCGGTGGGTAATAAGCCGATTGTTATCGCTAAATATAAACGCAAAGTACGCCTTGCCGAAGGTATAGGTGATGACGGTATGTTGTCTGAACCTGTTATGCTGCGTGGTTTAGAATGCTTAGCCATGTTTGCCGACATGTTAGCGCAGCACCATATCGATAGCGCTAATGTGGCTGTATTTGCTACCGCTACTTTGCGTGTTATCCGTAATGCCGATGAATTTCACCAGCGAGCGATGCCAATATTGTTGCATCCAATCGAGGTCATTTCGGGATTGCGCGAAGCTGAACTGATTTATCAAGGTATGGTGGCCACCACTAAAGGTGAGGGACGCCGGTTAGTGATTGATATTGGCGGCGCTAGTACCGAGTTTATTATTGGTGACGGCAGTCAGGTGTTGTTTAAAACCAGTTTGCCAATGGGGTGCGTGCTATTTAATCAACGATTTTTTAGTCATGCGCCGCTTCAAAGCATCGATTTTGAACAGGCCGTAGATTACGTTAATATGATTTTGGCAGAACATCGTCCTCACTTACTCAATTTAGGGTGGCAAAGTGTTGTAGGGGCTTCTGGTGCGGTTCAATCAGTGGTATCGGTGTTACAGCATCGACAACGCTCGGAAGTGATTACCCTTAAGATTTTGTATGCTTTTCGTGATGAAATATTATCGCAAGCAGATGCAAGGCTTAGTGGTATTAACGGCTTAAATGCCGAACAAGCTCCCACATTTGCTGCGGGAGTTGCGATTTTAATCGCGTTGTTTGAAAGTCTATCAATGAGTCGTTTACATCTTGCTGGTGGCGCACTTCGCGAAGGCGTATTACAACTGTTAGCCGATCGCATAGCCGCTAAAGTCTCGTTGTAGTTACTGACATAAGCGTAATAAAAATAGGTCACCATTGGTGACCTATTTTTTTGATTATTAAGTTATTACTTTTAGTTGTTTAAACAAACATTTTCAATAACTTCTTACATAACTACTTTAAAATCTCAACTAAATCGGCTTCCAGTGTGGCTTGAGGGCGTTCAACGATACGACCTAGCTCATTGCCTTGCTGTTTAACGATAAACGTTGGAATGCGGCTGAACGCATATTTTGCCGCTAAACCTTCAGGGTCCTGCTTGCTTCGGTCGACACCAATGTATTCAACTTCAATGTTGGGATTGGCTGCCGCTTCAATAATTCGCATAAAGTGCGGTGTTTCGCGATGGCAATCTGGGCACCAAGTGCCAATAATCACGACTATTTGCGTCGGTTCATTAATGGCTTTGAGTACATCGATTGCTTGCGCATCAACTTGGTAATTGGTAAACCCTTCAGTATAGCCTGGTAATTCAGTCGTTAGAGTTTGTGGTTGGATTACGCCAGTTAAAATCACTTCTTGTTTCTCCTCGCTGCATGTTGCCATAAAGCCTTGTTGATCTTTTTCAAATGCGCAACCTGAATTCGCAGATGCGGCCATAGGCAGCATTTGGGCACTGAAAAAGAGTGCCGTGGTGGCCAATAATGTTCTAACGTTATTGTGCATGATAATGTCTCGCTTAAGAAGGAAATACTGTTCTTGAGTGTATTCAAGCATGCTTAAACAGGGCTGTTAAGAGACTATGAGCTATGATGTAGAGCTGATCACGATAATGAGGTGTATGTGACTTGTCCCACGAGGTAATTGAATTAAAACCGACGCAAAGTAGGCTGTGTTAAATTAAAAAAGCCAACCCGAGATGGATTGGCTTTATAACCACTTAATATCGGAGGTTTATGAGTTTTGTTCTTTAAGCCACTGAGCAGCACGTTTAGCAAAGTAGGTTAAAATACCATCAGCACCAGCGCGCTTAAAGCAAAGTAATGACTCCATCACAATGGCTTTTTCTGCTAACCAACCGTTTTGAATAGCAGCCATGTGCATGGCGTACTCACCACTGACTTGGTAAGCAAATGTTGGCACTGCTAATTCAGTTTTGACACGGCGTACTATGTCTAAATAAGGCATCCCTGGTTTAACCATGACCATGTCAGCACCTTCTTGGATATCTAATGCCACTTCGTGTAATGCTTCGTCGCTATTGGCCGGATCCATTTGGTAGCTGTGTTTATTGCCACCTTTTAAATTACTAGCCGATCCGACAGCATCACGAAAAGGACCATAATAACTTGAGGAATACTTAGCGGAATAAGCCATGATCTGAGTATTCACAAAGCCATTTTCTTCAAGGGCTTGGCGAATTGCACCTATACGACCGTCCATCATGTCTGATGGCGCGACAATATCTGCCCCTGCAGCGGCATGAGATAAAGCCTGCTTGACTAGGATCTCGGTGGTGATGTCATTCATGATATAACCAGTGTCATCGATAATACCGTCTTGACCATGAGTCGTGTAGGGATCTAAAGCTACATCAGTCATGATACCAAGCTGTGGAAATGCTTGCTTTAATTCACGCACGGCACGCTGCACTAATCCATCAGGATTGTAAGATTCTTCTGCCAGTAAACTCTTTTTATCCGCTGGCGTCACGGGGAATAATGCAATAAGCGGAATGCCAAGCTCAACCAGCTCAGCGGCTTCTTTTAACAATAGATCAACTGAAAATCGTTCAATTCCTGGCATTGAAGCAATTTTTTCTGAGCGTTGAAAACCTTCTAACACAAACATTGGATAAATGAGATCGTTAACTGTTAAGGTATTTTCAGACATTAAACGACGGCTAAATTCATGTTTACGCATGCGGCGCATTCTGCGCTGTGGAAAGGCACTAGTAATAATATTCAATTTCGACTCCTGGTTTAGATCTCGTCTGTTTCGAGCGGGTAATAGCAGACTTTGTTACGGCCACTGCGTTTGGCTTTATACAGGGCTTTATCTGCTTGTTCTAGTAATAGCATTGGATGCTCATCACTGTCGATAATTGTCTCACTCACACCGATACTGACCGTTAAGGGGATCGTGTAACCATTATGGGCAATGGTAAGATCGCTGATAGCTTGGCGAATTTGCTCCGCAACTAGCACAGCACCTTCTATATCTGTACTCGGTAATATAATAGCAAATTCTTCACCACCAAAACGTGATACGAGATCCGTTGGACGTTTAATGTATTCACATAATGTATTTGCAATCATCTTTATAGTGTAGTCGCCACTAAGGTGACCATATTGGTCATTGATATTTTTAAATTTATCGATATCAATCATTAACAAAGACATCGGTGTCTGTTGGCGTCGGCTAATACGGCCTTCTGCAATGAGGCGACGATCAAAAGCACTACGATTCTTCACTCCAGTAAGGCTGTCTATGGTGTTTTGTTCTGTCAGTTTTTGATTCACCTCATTGAGTTCACGTAAGGTAATTTCTAATTCAAGTGTCCGTTCTTGAACCATTTGCTCAAGTTTTTCACTATTTCCAGCCTCACTACGCAGTGCTTCTTCACGGATTTCTCGCAGCCGTTGTTCTTGCTCTAATGTCTGTTGCTGGATCTCAAATTTAGCCTTTCGTTCATCGTTATAACGTAAGGCGAGTACTGCCGCCATGGTGATGACTTCAAAAGTGAGTCCTATCATTACGGGGATCTGTGGCGATATGCTTAGGGTGATTAGACCGAGATAAATTAGCCCTGTAATGATGCACCCAATCATTAAGCCCATACGGCCAATGGCATATAAAGGGGCATTGCGTTGGCCGCTAAAAGCTTGGATTAATGAGAAAGCCATTAGGATTGTGCTGATAGTTAACACCACAAATGCTAAAACATACAGCGCAAAACTGTAGTTAATAAATGGCATGATGATCGTTAAGCCAAAACAAAGCACTGCCATGATGCGACAAATACGCAGCATTTTTAGATTATGATATTTTAGTTGCAATACTTTTTCAGTAAACATCAATGAAAAACCCAATGTTAATGGGATAATAATAATGAAAATATACTGTTGTATAATGGGCCATTGAGGCCACAAATAGCGAAATGATACGCCATGAATTGTCGCCGTGAGTAACGTAAGCCCTAATACATAGCCGCTGTAATAACTGTAACTATAAGATGCCGACGCGAGCGCGATAAACAAACTGAACAAGCAAATAGCGAGTAATAATCCTATTTGCATGCCATTAAACAAATTCTTAGTTTCAGTGAGTTGGGTTAGGTCGTTTGATGACCACAACACTAATGGCAAACTGATGCTACCTTTGCTGTCTATTTTTAAATAAAAAGTATGTGTATCACCAGGTTCAAAATTAACTGGGTATAAAAAGATATTGCTTTGTAATGGTCGTTGCTTAAACGGTAAAGAGTCGCCCATTATTTCAGTACTGACCAGTTCCCCATTGATCAGGTGGTATATTTTAACACTGTCGAGTAATGGGTTATCTAAGGCAATAATGCGTGATAGATGGTCGTTGGGATTAAATATACTAAAACTCACCCAATAGTTTTTAATGCCTATTTGATATGGTTGATTGGTATCAAGTTTTTTCCAGCTGTTTTCTGGCCGTTGTAATAATGTGGTTAGAGTTTCAATATCATTACTTTGATTGGCATAAACCCAATCTTGTAACTCAATTTTTGTTATGGAGTCTGATGTCAGTCTAAGCGGTATCCCAGAGAGTGTATTAGCCCAACAATTTTGGCCAATAAACAGCAAAAAAAATCCAATGAGTATCCTAAATTGATACTGGCATAACTGTTGTAAATGATGCGATATGATGGTCATCATGAGTTATTATTCACGCTAAAATGAACTGGCAGTTGGAAAAAGTCACAACTGTTTTTATAACATTCTTGCGCTAATGATTGTACTGATTGTTGGCGTAAATTGGCCATGTATTCGACAATATAAGGTAAGTATTGGGGTAAATTTTTACTCGATTTAGGTTTAGGTCGCATACTGCGAGGTAATAAGTAAGGACTATCGGTTTCTGCCATAATGCGATGATTAGGAATTAATGGTACTAATTGAGCAAGGTCTTGCCCTCGACGTTCATCGCAAATCCACCCAGTAATGCCAATGTATAAATCAGCGGCTAAGCACTCAATTAACTCATCTTTACTGCCAGTAAAACAGTGTAGTAAGGCATTAGGGAGATGAGCTCGATACTCATTTACAATGGCGATAAAATCACTATGCGCTTCACGACAATGCATCAGCACTGGCATATTGAGTTCGCAAGCTAGCTCTAATTGCGCTGCAAATGCCTTTCTTTGTACCGGGCGTGGTGAAAAGTCACGATTGTAGTCAAGCCCACATTCACCAATAGCTACCACGGTGTCTTGTTTGGCCAGCTGAGTTAAACGTGCTTTGCTATGTTGATCCCAAGATGATGCATGATGCGGATGTACACCTGTCGTGCAGTATAATTGTTGCGGGTATTGTTGGCAGAGAGATATTGAGTCGGAGCTTTCATTGAGATCGCTGCCAATAACAATTAACGGCGAAACATGATGTTTCGCCGCGTCATTGATAATAGTGTCAATATCGTGCTTCAGCCTTTCGCTAAGCAGATTAACAGCAATGTCGATGTATTGAGTCATGTAATAAAAGTACTGTAGTTACTTTAATCGTCTAACTCGGGTAGTAGCATTGCGATCATCGCTACCCAATAAAAATGAATTCAATGCACCTGTTTCAATAAAGATGCGTTGACCTTTTTTGATTTTATAATACTTTGAGCTACTTTGCTTCCAGACTTGACCATTGCTGAGTGTTATCACAAATGCGCCTAACGCATCTTTCTTAACACTAATGACTTCAGAGTAAATCTTATCGACTTCATCTTCTATGACTTTCTTTTGTAAACCAAAATCATCAACGCTGAGTACTTGAGGACTTGTTGCAACCAAAGGTAACACAACGTTTGGTGTAGCGGGTGGCCTTGGAGCCTCTGATGGGGCAATCTTAGTTGTATTTGCCGTCGTCATTATGTGAGCACTGGGTTTAGCATTAGCCGCTAATTCGTCATAACAAGTTAATCGCACAGTTTTGTCCGTTTTAGCTGCACATATAGACAGTTGCTGGCCAAGATTGGTATTGGCATATGCATTAGCCGAGATCAATACGATCCCGACGGCAATTAAACTTAAACGCATTGATTCTTCCTTATTATTTTAGTCTGTAGAGCCTTTCTTTATCGCTTAATTTTCAGCTTCTTCGTTCTCTGGCTCATCTTCTTTTTTGCTGTAGAAACGCGCGGCGATTAGTCCACCTTCAAACAATAACAGCATTGGTACGGCTAGCATAGTCTGCGAGATAATATCGGGAGGCGTGAGTACCATGCCAACAACAAAAGCTCCTACTACAATATAAGGACGTTTTTGGCGTAACTCATCGGGTGTTGTAACACCAGCCCAGCAAAGCAAAACGACTGCTACAGGTATTTCAAAAGCTAAACCAAAGGCAAAAAATAATTTTAGAATAAAACTCAAATAACTGCTGATATCAGTAGCAACTTGCACGCCTTCTGGAACGACACTGGTGAAAAACCCAAATACAACTGGGAAAACAATATAGTAAGCAAAGGCTATTCCAAGATAAAACAACAGGGTGCTGCTGGCTAACAAGGGAACAACTAAGCGTTTTTCATGTTTGTATAACCCAGGTGCTACAAAAGACCATACTTGATAAAGCACATAGGGAATGGCGATGAAGAATGCTAATACTAGTGTTAATTTAAAGGGTGCAAAAAAAGGCGCGGCTACGTCGGTTGCAATCATACTGCCCGTTTCTGGAAGCGAGCGCATTAAAGGCAAAGCTATGTAGTGATAAATATCGTTAGCCCAATACACAATAGTAATGAATACCAATAACACACTGCCAATGGCTTTAAGCAATTTGTTACGTAATTCAAGCAAATGGCTAATAAGCGGTTGCTGTTGCGACATGGATTATCCGTTTGATTTAGGGTTTGAACTGTTTTCGCTAGTCACTTCAGATGACTTAGCTTCTTTGACTGAAGGAGACTCGTCAGCTGATTTTTTTGGCTCGACAGGTGATGTGTCTTCAACCTTATAAGGACGATTCACTGATTCAGCGGCTTTTTTCAGCTGATCAATCGACTCTTGTAACTCTGGCGACAAATTGGCTAAACCTTTGCTTTCAGCTTTTTTTAAATCAGCATGTAACTGATCAATTTTAAGCTCTTGCTCAAGTTCATCTTTGACAGAGTTAGCCATGCGCTTAAGCGCACGGATCCAACCTGTTAACGAACGTACTGCAACCGGTAGTCTTTCGGGGCCTAGTACCACTAGCCCCAAAATACCGATCAGCAGCAGCTCCATAAAGCCGATACCGTCAAACATAATAAATTACGCCTGTTTATCTTTAGATTTTGTTTCAGGTTGCTTTTCTGCAGCCTGTTGCGAAGTCGCTGCCGTTTGGTCTTTGTCTTCTAGTGATTTACTTTCATCTTCTGGAGTCATGGCGTTTTTAAAGCCTTTTACTGCTCCACCTAAATCACCGCCCAAAGAACGCAATTTTTTAGTCCCAAATAATAGAATGACAATTAACGCTACGATTAGAAGCTGCCAAATACTGATGCCGCCCATGAAGATTTTCCTCTTTAAAGTAAAAATGGTTTTTGTAAAAAAGTTATTTCAAAATCCATAATAACACCCAATTCTTTAAGTATTATGAACCTCTAATAAATTAGTGCTAGCTAAAACTTACGATTCTTTGGCCTAGATCGCCATCCTATTGCCCAAATCAATATGCCTGCACCTATACAGGTATATGCAGGCCATAGTGTAGCTATTTGAGTAAATAAAATTGTGCCACAGATCAATAATACAGCCGAAGTGATAAGTAGATAATTACTCTTGTGCGATTTCTGTTGGTAGCGCAAGTACTTATCTAACATTTGCTGTTGAGTGCCGAGTAATTTACGGCCTAGTTTTAAATTGTCGTAAATTAATTCAGGAAACTCAGGGAGTTTATCAGCCCAAAATGGCGCATTTGATTTTACTTTATTGAACATGGCTTTAGGGCCAACTTGTTCTGACATCCAATTTTCTAGGAAGGGTTTGGCGGTTTGCCATAAATCTAATTGTGGATATAACTGACGGCCTAAACCTTCAATATACAGTAAGGTTTTTTCGAGTAACACCAATTGTGGCTGCACCACAATATCAAAATGACGCGCAGTTCTAAACAGCTCTAACAGAACATGACCGAATGAAATTTCATCCAATGGTTTATTAAACATGGGTTCGCAAACTACTTTTACAGCTTGTTCAAACGCAATAATATCTGTGTGTTCAGATACCCAACCTGACTCAATATACAGCTGGGCAATACGGTGATAATCGCGATTAAAAAAGGCTAAAAAGTTTTCTGCTAGGTAACGTTTATCCACTTCGGTTAATGTGCCCATAATGCCGCAGTCTAGGCCGATATAAAATGGGTCGTCTGGATGTTCACGACTGATAAAAATATTGCCTGGATGCATATCTGCGTGGAAAAAATTGTCGCGAAACACTTGGGTGAAAAACAATTCCACACCGCGTTCAGCAAGCAGTTTAAAGTTGGTACCTTGAGCTCGTAACGCTTCGGTGTCAGAGACTGGAATACCGTAAATGCGTTCCATGACCATAAGGCGTTGATAACTGTGTTCTTCGTAAACAAAAGGCACATACAGCGAATTAGAATCCAGAAAATTATTGCGCAGCTTGATGGCGTTAAGCGCTTCTAGCTTTAAGTTTAGCTCGCCTAAAATGGTGGTGCGGTAATCTTCAATCACTTCTGCTGGGCGTAAACGATTACCGTCACCTAATAAGGTTTCGAGTAAGTTAGCCGTTTGAGTCATTAACTGTAAGTCAGCTAATATCTGCTGCTCAACATTAGGTCGCAGCACTTTAAGCACCACGGCTTTACCGTTAGATTTTAAGGTAGCGGTGTGTACTTGCGATATGGATGCAGAGGCAAGTGGTGTATCGTTAAAATCATCAAAATAGGTTGCGATAGGAGCACCAAGCTCAGCTTCAATGGCTTCTCGTGCTAAAGCAGAATCAAACGGTGGCACTCTGTCTTGCAACATGGCCAACTGATACGCCCATTCGTCGTCAAGTAAATCACGGCGAGTCGACAGCATTTGCCCTAATTTGATGTATACCGGCCCTAAATCTTGCATCGCTAATTTTAAGCGCTCTGCAGGCGATTTAGTTTTATGCTTATTACGGATCCAAAATAAGCTGTTGCGCACAATGGCGAAATACCAGGGCTTTTTGTGTTTAGGTATTAAGTCATCTAAGCCAAAATGCAGAATGGTTTTAATGACATGGTAACCACGCCTGATACTTGCAGTTGTCATTGCGTTATTTGATCTCTTAATTGGGCTATCTTGACTTCGATACGTTCGGTTTGACTCACCAGTTCGTCCAGATTATCACGAAAATGTAGCCATTCGATTTTATGCGGCGCTAGGCGATATTCTTCAGTGGTTAACTGGCTGATGTGTGAGCGAGTTTTTTGTAAGACCAGCTTGATATCATGGTTAAATTGTTTTGCTGTAGCAACGAGTTTATGCGTCGGAGCATCACCAATATAACGTGATAATGGTTCGGCAAAATCAACATGAATATTCTGTAAATAATGGCTTAACGATTGCAGTAATTGAATATCGCCTTCCAAACTGAGTTTATCTTGTTTGATAAGCTCAGTTAAATTAGCGCCTTCAGTCAGCTGATATAATGTTGATACATCAGCACGTACGGTTACTGCTACATCACCTTCGTAATGGCTCAGCACTTGAATTTGTTTGGCAAACACCAAATAAATGGGCCAGTTTAACTGACTCAGCTGGATACAAAATACTTTGCCGTGCAATGACTTTTGGCGAGCATAGTCACTTTTAGCCTGTGCTGGCAGTTGGTTAAAAGCGGTTTCAATGGCAGCACAAGTTAACAAAGCAAAGTGATTAGGGGTCATTAGAACTTATAACCTCTATGCAATGCGACAACGCCGTCTGTCATGTTGGTGTAGTCGACTTGTTCAAAACCGGCATCGACCATCATTTGTTTAAGCGTTTCTTGATCAGGATGCATCCGAATTGATTCGGCAAGGTATTCGTAGCTGTCAGCATCTTTAGTGATTAATGCGCCCATTTTAGGTAACACCTTAAAGCTATACATGTCGTAAACTTTACGCATTAATTCATGTTTAGGTGTTGAAAACTCAAGCACGAGTAGTTTTCCACCCGGCTTTAATACTCGTTGCATTGAACGTAACGCCGCATCTTTATCGGTAACATTACGTAAACCAAACGCGATAGTGATGATATCAAAATGGTTATCAGGAAACGGCAGTGCTTCAGCGTTAGCTTGAACATAGCTGACGTTATTGACGATACCTTTGTCACGTAATTTAGTGCGACCGACCTTGAGCATGGAATCATTAATGTCAGCAAGAACGACTTGACCTCTATCGCCGACTAAATGTGAAAACTTAGCCGTGAGATCGCCAGTACCACCGGCTAAATCAAGCACTTTCATCCCCGGTCTTGCAGCAGCGACTTCAATGGTGTGGCGCTTCCAAAAGCGGTGAACTCCAAAAGACATCACGTCATTCATAATGTCGTATTTTGCCGCGACGGAATGAAACACGTCAGCGACTAAGTCTGCTTTTTTATCGGCTTCGACAGTTTTATATCCAAAATGAGTGTTTTTCGGTTCGCCTTCAGACATCGGTATATTCCTATAATGTGCGATAATTAATAGCGAGTGTATGCCATTGCGAATGATTGCTGAAATGCTGTGGTGCGAGAGTGTGACAACAATCAATTAGTTGTCTTACCTTGCACCTAATATACATTTCACTTCAACTTGAACGCAGCAATGAGCTTCGCGTCGATTAGCCCCAATAAAAAGCAGCAGTTAAGGCTAAAAAATTGCCTGCATTAGAGCATAAAATTAGCCTTTAATGAATAGCCGTAGCTGATTCTAATTCAGACCGGTTAATCGACCCTGAAGATAAGCATAAATTAACTCACTGAGACCTTGACCTGCATCGCGGTAACCCGCTTCTAACCCCGCGTGATGACATGCTGGGGCAGTTTCTGCAAAATGAGCGTAATGGCATGGACAATGCTTAGCAATATAATGCACATAATGGCAGGCATCGAGTATCGATATACCGGCAAAAGTCGCTGCACTGCTAGGCATATTGGCAATCGCATCGACATCGAGCTCTAATGCGACGGGCAGTTGGGTTTGATTTAATGCTTTAGCGATTTGTTTTAATGCGGTTTCTAGCGACAGTTCACGCCGGATCCAAATTTGTTGAAAACTGTTCCATGTAGCGCCAAACAGGCTCAGTTGTTCTAGGGTTTCTTCGCTATTTTTTAATTCATGCAAGCCGAGAATATGATAATGGTCGAGTGCGCCATTGGCGGCGGCATAACTAAATCCATTTCCGCTGTGGCGACCTTCTCGTGGTCTAAAATCACTGTGTGGATCGAGGTTGACGGCTGCGACAGGTAGGCCTGTAGTGGCTTTTGTTGCCATTAATAAACCATAAGCATTATTGTGGCCGCCGCCGATAACGATGGGTTCTAATCCTGCTTGCATGATTTCACTTACTGCAGCAATGACGATGTCATCCAATTGTGCGGTTGCTTGGCGTAATTGTTCAACGGTAGCGGTTGTGGATACTGATGTATCAAGACTGATTTGGCCTAAAATGGCACATTCGTTACCATTAAGAAATCGATTGGACTGTAAATTAATCAACTGTTTCATGCTAGCGATAAAGGCATCATCAGCGCCGCCTCGGCCGAGGTTAGCTCGTGGTCCCACATCTTCTGCAATGGCAATAATGGCAAACTGGGCGCCACTGGATTTAGCCTGTTGTGCATTTTGTGCTAATGACAGTTCAGCCGATGCCAGATAAACCTGTTGGCCTATTTTGGTTTCATTAGGGCGTAAACTTAATAATGCATCGCAATGCTGCTGAGTAAATGCGCTAAACATGGTGATTCTCCGAATTACAGCCACAAAAAAACCAGCATAGCTGGTTTTTAAAGGAATTGTCTGCCAGCTTTTTACAAAGCTAAATTGGCTATGACGGGGTTATTCAATATCTAATGGTTCTGGAGACAGAATAACGCCCGTGTTATCAGCATAGATATGATCACCCGGTAAGAAGGTCACGCCACCAAAATTAACTGGAATTTCGATTTCGCCCACACCGTTACTTTCAGCACCGACAGGAATCGAAGCAAGCGCTTGGATACCAATATCAAGTTCTTCAAGAGCGTCAACGTCACGTACTGAACCGTAAATGAGAATACCTTCCCAATTATTGGCTACAGCAATTTCAGCAATTCTAGCATCGAGTAGCGCACGTCTTAACGATCCACCACCATCGACTAATAGGACTTTACCTTCACCGTCTTCTTCTAAAGCATCAGCAATCAAGCCATTATCTTCAAAACACTTAATTGTACTGATTGAGCCACCGAAGGAGCTGCAACCACCGTAGTTACTGAACATTGGTTCGACGACATCGACTACATCTATATACATGTCGCAGAGTTCTGAGGTGTTGTATTCCATATTTCACTCCTGTTGGACAGCAAAGGTAAATTGCTGGGTAAAGCAAAGTTAAATGAATTATATGAGCTTTTTATGAAAATAAAAGCCTTATCAATCACTGGATTGTTATAAATCAACTTATGGTGTGACTTATGCGCAGATGACGCATTGGCCTAAATAGAGAACAGGGATCAAATTTGTAAGTAATTTTCTTTCAAATTGAACCAATTAGTCGATATATGTTGATTTAGGTCATCCTAATACGTTTTTTAATTACATTTTTGCTCTACAGTTTGTTAGCATATTGCTAGATTTATTAATGTTAGTTTACAAAATAATACTAGCTTTAGGGGCACGGAACCCCCGTTACGCATACGGAAGGCAGAGAGCCTGAAACAGAGGTTCTTATGGAAAATATCAATATTATTGAAGTATTAGGCTATGCCGCATCCGTTATGGTTGCCATTTCACTAATGATGAAAGACATCGTTTTACTAAGATGGTTAAACTTTATTGGCTGTTCTTTTTTTGTCGCCTACGGATATGCAATCGAAGCATGGCCAGTAGCGGGCATGAATGCCTTTGTTGCATGCATTAACATTTTTCACTTAATTAAGATTTATCGTAATAAAGGTGCACAGCCACAAACTGCATAATTGCACGAGTCATATTAAGTTATCGTGTTAGTGAATGACGATAACACGGTCGCGATTAATAACCCCTCAAGCCAAACTTGAGGGGTTATTGCTTTAAATCGCTTTGATTTAAAGCAATAAATGGCTATCAAACCGCTCTGTATTCCCCTGTCTGCGTTTTAATGGCCCACAATAAGCTCTCTATTGACGAGTCAATACATCTTGTGAGTAACATCAATGGCAAGCACATAGTACCGATTTTAAATAAAACCGTTGTTATCGATTTATCCCATCTCTTATTCTCAGTTGAAGTGACCTCGCGGGTAAACATCAGCCGTTAAGCTTCTTTATGCTTATTCTCGAATTTATGGTTATTCTCGAATTTATGGTTATTTCTAACGTGAAACTCAACTCTGGGCTGTGTCATAAAACTTTAGGCTAACTGTCACCTCGTGTTCATTACCTCTGTCTATTATCTAAACTGTTAACAAATACATAACTTTAGTCGGATCAATATTAGCTAAATGATATTACCGACGTTTGACATGGAGTCAGGCATGAAGAGTATCAGCCAGTTAGATAAATATTGGTTTTATTGGATAGTGCAATTTAGTCGAGATAACGGCCTAAGTCAGGCTGCTAAACGTGTATCTGCAACCGGTGATGGCCACTATTATGCTTATTTATCTGTTGCGCTATTGTTTTTTCATCCCAATGGCCAGCACTTTTTTAATTTAGTGCTGGGGAGTTTCTTGGTTGAGTTTCCGTTGTATTTACTGCTGAAAAATAGCATTCGACGTCATCGTCCTTGCCATGCGTTAGCTGGGTTTGAGTCTGGTTTTGAACCGTCGGATAAATTTAGCTTACCTTCAGGGCACACTGCTGGCGCCTTTGTCTTTGCTAGCGTGGTGAATCTGGTGTTTCCTGCCTTAGCACCGATTGCGTTTGCTTGGGCTTGTTTTGTTGGCTCATCGCGTATCGCTCTGGGAGTTCATTATCCTGTGGATATTATGGCTGGCGCTGGGTTGGGGATCGGCTCGGTATTTCTGGTCGATCAACTGATACTGTAAAGCTTATTTTATGACAACTGATGTAGTAATCGTTCATGTACTAGCAGTTCATGTAGTAACTGTTCATGTAGAAAGAAGCACAGCGTTTTAATCTTGATCATTAAGCCGTTGAGGGATGTAAGGCAATATGAAAATCTTGTACGGAGTTCAAGGCACAGGGAATGGCCATATCAGCCGCGCACGCGTAATGTCTACTGCGCTTAAGCAACATAATATCGATGTCGATTTTCTTTTTTCAGGCCGAACACCACAGCACTACTTTGATATGCAATGCTTTGGCGATTATCAGACCCGTAATGGTATGACTTTCGTAACCGAAAATGGTCGTGTTAATTGTGTTAAAACCGCCAAATACAATTTAACCACTCCCATTTTATCTGAAATTAAGCAGCTCGATTTAACGGGTTATGATTTAGTTTTAAACGATTTTGAACCTGTGAGTGCTTGGGCGGCCAAACAACAAAATGTGCCGTCAATCGCCATTAGTCATCAAGCAGCATTACAGTATCCAGTCCCTAAACAAGGTAACAGCTGGTTTAATGAATTTCTGCTCAACCATTTTGCACCCGTTGACATCGCTTTAGGTTGTCATTGGCATCATTTTGGCTTTCCTATTTTACCTCCATTTGTGGAGGTGTGGCCCAATGGTGGTGATCATAGCCACCAAATTTTAGTCTATTTACCCTTTGAAGAGCCTGATCGTATAGCTGCCTTTTTAGCCCCATTTGATCAATATCACTTTTCTGTTTACCACAGCACTAAACCATTGAAACCATTAGCAGAGCATATTCATTGGCATGGTTTTAATCGTGAAGGCTTTAAACAACACATGGCTCAATGTGGTGGGGTGATTGGCAATGCTGGCTTTGAGTTGGCCAGTGAGGCGATGACGTTAGGTAAAAAGTTATTGGTGAAACCGTTACAGGGGCAGTTTGAGCAATCTGCTAACGTTGCGGCGTTAGAATTACTTGCTGCGGCAGAAAGTATGCAAACTTTAGATCCTGCCGTGCTCAAGCGTTGGTTAAAAAGCCCGTCACCTAAACCTATTGCGTATCCACAGGTAGGCGATGCATTAGTGGAGTGGTTAAAAATGGGCGATTGGCATCAGCCGCAAGATTTATGTCAACATTTGTGGTCACAAGTTGAGTTGCCTGAAAACTGGCATAAACGGCAATAATGTTTGTTGCAATAAAGTTAACCGTATTAAAAAGTGCGTCAATTCATCGCACTTTTTAATGGGCTGGCTCAATTAAGGAAGGCGTTGATATAGCAATTCTAGCAGCTGATCTTCTAATTCGAAACGCGACTCCATCGCTTGTGCTAAATGTGATAAATCGTTGTCGAGTTGATACAGCACTTGTTCGTCAGATGCGTCGGTATATTTATCATTAAAATCCAATGCCGTGTCAGTACTTTCGCTAATCAGCGGTAATAAGGCGTTGGCTGTTTCGATACTCGTTTCACCAAACTTCTCACAAGCTTTAATAACGTTGTTGTAAACCTCAAAGTGACCTTCTGAGACATAATCAACTAATTGGGCACAAAATTGTTTCACTTGATCCATGCTCGGAAGTGATTTTTCGCTACGAGAATAGGGTGCTAATCCGGCAACGATAAAATATTGGATTAATAATTTGCGGCGATGATTAAGCCATTGATCGATTAAATTATGAGAACCGCCCCAGCGTTTTTCTGCTTTTTCTAGTTTTGTTAGCATGTCTTCTCTCTAATTGGCAGCCATTCTGTTACAACTAATGTATTGGACAAAGTGTATTGCGATCAACTGTTTTATTTTTATTTGCTTATCGACGAGCTTGCTTTGGGGATGAAAAGGACAGGGGTCTTGGAGTGGGATAATAAAAAACCCCGTGATGGCATGCCATCACGGGGTAACGAAGTTTTCAAAGGCTCGATTTGTCGGGCTTCTTGATTGTTCTTGCTAGCGCACACTTTTTATACCAAACCACTTAACGCGACGCAACTTTTAATCCAATAAATTGCGATTTACACATCAGTATTGTGTGTTTTGTGAGCATAGTGGCGGTTGTGTTAATAAAATCGACCATAGATTTAGGAATAGCTCACATAAATTCTGCATGAGTGGTTACATTAATCGCGTAAGTGCTAAACTAACGCCCAGCAAAAATCATAACAGTCTAGGAACAAAGTCCACATGGCAGAATTAAAGAATGATCGTTATTTACGTGCGTTGCTAAAGCAGCCTGTTGATGTCACTCCAGTATGGATGATGCGTCAAGCAGGACGTTATTTACCTGAGTATAAAGAAGTTCGTGCTCAAGCGGGTGACTTTATGTCTTTATGCCGTAATGCCGAATTGGCTTGCGAAGTCACTTTACAGCCGTTACGTCGTTATGACTTAGATGCTGCGATTTTATTCTCAGATATCCTGACCGTGCCAGACGCAATGGGCTTAGGTTTGTATTTCGAAGCAGGTGAAGGTCCGCGTTTTGAACGTCCAACTGACACCATCGATGCAATCAAAAAATTATGTATTCCAGATCCAGAAGATGAATTGGGTTATGTAATGCGTGCAGTGAGTACGATTCGTCGTGAACTGAATGGCTCTGTGCCGTTAATTGGTTTTTCGGGTTCTCCTTGGACTTTGGCCACTTACATGGTTGAAGGCGGCTCAAGCAAAACCTTCGAAAAAATCAAGCGTATGGCGTATGCAGAACCTGCTGCATTACACATGTTATTAGATAAGTTAGCAGACTCAGTAGTGTTATATCTTAACGCTCAGGTGGCTAACGGTGCACAATCGTTAATGATATTCGACTCGTGGGGCGGTGCGTTATCACATCACGCTTACCGTGAGTTCTCATTACGTTACATGCAAAAAATTGTTGATGGCTTAACTCGTTTTGCTGATGGTCGTAAAGTGCCTGTTACCTTGTTCACTAAGGGCGGCGGATTATGGTTAGAGTCTATGGCTGAAACAGGCTGTGATGCATTAGGTTTAGATTGGACTGTTGATATTGGTGATGCTCGTCGTCGCGTAGGTCATAAAGTGGCGTTACAAGGCAACATGGACCCATCAATGTTGTATGCTACGCCAGAGCGTATTCATCAAGAAGTTGATCAAATTCTAGCAAGTTATGGTGAAGGTACTGGCCATGTATTTAACTTAGGACATGGTATTCATCAACATGTTGATCCTGAACATGCTGGTGCATTTATCAATTCTGTGCATGAGTTGTCTGGTAAATACCACAAGTAATTAGTGATATTGACTAAAAAAAGCGAATCTTCGGATTCGCTTTTTTGTTGATCGTTTTTTGTTTTTTCGTCTTTTTGGTAGTGCTTGTGATCCGTAATTTAGCTGTTTTTATTATTTAGATTTTATGGCCTGCGGCCACAAGGTCGTGGCGCTTCGCCCACACCAGACCAAGAGGAAACCAACGGCTGTTCCCTCTTGGAACTCCCAGCCGCCCCGCAACATTTTCGCTATTTACAAAACAATAGCTGCGAAAAGTCGCCATGGGGATTGATCCAGCTTTTGACTTCATCTTTAACCGTCTTCGGCCTTATTCGAAAATGCTAACGCTTCCGATGGTACATCCTGTACCGCGAAAGCTAAGCTCACATCCATGTGAGCTTCACGCTATTTTCTTCAACGGCCTCAAGTTCAGAGTTGAGTTTAGGCATTTTTAATCAAGGCATCTAACTCATTTATGGACAGAAATGCGTTAGTGACTATGCTCTAGCAAAGATGTTTTGATGAGGAAAAGTATCTCGACTTATTAAATAAAAATAGTGAATTAAATATCAATCATGTATGGCACATTAAAGTAAACTAGTCTTGCACCAAATAAAAAAGTAATATTTAAAAAGTGTTACCACCTCATCAAATCAAAAGGAATTGTTCTTGAATACTATAAAAATTTTATTTTCGTTAGCCTTCGTTTATATAACTACAGGCTGTACTAGCATCCCCCAAAACGCACAAACAAGCATTAAGCAGTTTTCTAAGCCTCCTATCGATGAAATAACAGAGGCTTTTGTTGGCGACAATATGCTTTATCAGGGAAAGGTATCTACAGCAAAATACCTTCATGTTAAAAAGATGATAGATGGTGTTGGTTATGATATTTACGAAGGGTTCTATAAAGCTGTAGGTGAAAAAAATGGTAAAAACTTCTACTCGATCACTGGTAATCCAGGGGCCGTTATAAAAAATCCATTTGTAGATCCGCAAGTGGCATTATCAATGAATAATGACAGAGAAGTTTGTGTTTCAACTCCATTTGTAACTGAAGCAGCTTGTTATGAGGGAGGAGAACCAGAGGAGATTTCCCGCAGTATTGAATCTGCCCAAGACTTTCAACAAACATTAATTTACAGCGGCAGCAATGGGCAAATAATTAATGCTTCATATAGGGAATTTACAGGTGGCATGGCTCGTGATGCTTTTAGCAATAGCGTTGAATACGATATGGATAAATCAAACATCATTCGTTATAAAGGTGCTGAAATTGAAGTCATTGAATATGACAATCGTAGTATTAAGTATAAAGTTCTAATACCGTTTAAGCCTGCTGTTGAATATCAATACTAACTAGTTCGCATAGGTATCCTATGTATCGCTGAATCACGGTGTTGTTGAGTCGTTTGCTTTGTAGCATTATCAAATTTAGTCAGTAGATTGACGAGTGTTGTAACACTCAAAGGTCTACTCGACAAGCTTTGGGGGGGAAATGAGTATTAACTGTGCCATCCATTATTAATTAATACCAGTTTTAAAAAGTTTAGCTTTCTATATTATTGATGTTAATTCTAAATGTAAGTCTAAAACTTCAATCTAACCAATTGCCTGCCGCAGGCTATCGTGCAGATAATCCAGCGAGACGCCGCAAGCACTTCCATGTGGGCTTAACCAAAACATCCCTGTTTCGGATACTCGCTGGCTCATCTGCACCTGAATTTTTATTTATTCGATTTAGCTTTATTTATGGCTGCCAGTTATTTAAAGCTTATAACTGATTTAACACTTTCAGGTTTCATATTATTGAGGACGTTGAAGAAAATGACGTGAGCTGGCCATGGACGGCCAGCTAGCTTTCGAGGGGAAGGGACGCCCCATCGGAAGCGTTAGCATTTTAGAATAAGTCCGAAGCAGCATACAAATGAAGTTAAAAGCTGGATCAATCCCCATGGCGACTTTTCGCTGTTTGAAAATGTTGCGGGGTGGCTGGGAGTTCCAAGAGGGAACAGCCGTTGGTTTCCTCTTGGTCTGGTGTGGGCGAAGCGCCACGACGTTAGTGGCCGCAGGCCATGTTGTTAACTCACAGTAACTCAAATTTTTGTTAGGACTTAGTTCTAATTCTTCTGTTTAGATATAATTGATTTTGTTTACTTTGAAGCTTAATGATAAACAAACCTGAGTCAGTACCAATTGAATATATGATGAAATCGCTGATCATTTGCGATTCAAAAATGAGATTAACCCTGCGTCACAAGCTCTATCTTAAATTCGCTGCCTACGCCTGGTTGGCTGTCTATTTCAATTCTGCATTTCAATAAGCCTAATAACTGCCTGACGATGGCGAGTCCGACGCCGAGTTGTGGCAGACTTTGATTCGCTTCAAACGACAATGTCGTCATCGACAATTGTTTAAGGGCATCAACTTCATGCTTGTGCATGCCTGCACCTGTGTCACGCACGGTTAACCATTGTTGGCCATTGTGTTGTGCATTGATGATTTGTATCTTGCCACCTGCGGGAGTGTAGCGCAGGGCGTTATCGACCAAGTTGTTGAGTATGCGGCGCATTAGTGCAGGGTCGGTATAGATTTGGCTAGCATGGTTGATGTCAAAATCTAATTGAACCCCGAGCTTTTTTGCTCGAGGAGTAAAGGTTTGTTCAATATCACTAAGCAGTTCGCTTAGGTTGACTTGTTGCAGTTGCGCATCGATTTGGCCATTTTCGAGGGCGGCCAATTCTAATAATTGTGCCAGTAGCTGCTGTAAGGTTTGGCCTGAGTTTGCAGCATATTGGATCAGCGCCTCGTCGCGCTCGTGCTCGGGTAATATTAACCAAGTATCGATATAACCTAACAATGCGGTAAGCGGGGTTTTTAAGTCATGTGACAAATGCAGTAAAAAGTCGTGTTTGGCCTGTTGTTGGCGTTTAACTTGCTGTTGTTGCAATTGGATTTCTTGCAATAAATGATTGATATGATGGCTGAGCTGGCTTATTTCTAAGCTGCCACGATAGCGCTGGGGGAGCATCAGTTCGTCAGACATCGGCGTGTTTTTAAGCTCGGTTAAGTCTTGAGCGAGTTTTTGGATTGGGCGGGTAAAATAACGCAATAAAATCACGAATAGCACTAAAGCAAAAATAATCCAAAAACCGATTGTAGCGCCCCAGATTTTAGGTTGGTTTTCGGCGTTAATCAGTGCTTGCCAGCTGTCGTAATCTTCACCGCCAATGATCACATACAAATAACCACTGTGCAGTCCATCTTCGGTGATGAGTTTACTAGCGGAAAAAATCTTGTGGGTATCTTCGCTGCGCGGATCTGTGCCAAGCACTGGGAGGTTGTCGCCATTTAAAACCTGCTGAATGATTGTAGTATCGACTCGATGAGTTTTAATTTTTTCTTCTTTGGCGTCATAAGCAATCACTTTGCCATCTGGATCTAAGGTGTAAATTTCAAAGCTTGGCCCTAACAGCATAAAGTCGTGAAAAGCTTCTTTAAGCGCGGCGTCTGACGTGATCCCTTGCGATAACAAAGGGTTGATATGTGCCATGTGTTCAGCAAGTTGTAGGTGTAGTGATTGCTGAATTTGATTACGGCTGAATTCATGGTTAAGTTGCAACCATTGCCATAACGCCACAAACAGTAATAACACGATGATTGTGGATGCTAAAAACAACCGATTAAATAAGCGATTCATTAGTTGGTTTGCACCTCTGGTGGTGAAAATTTGTAACCTACGCCCCACACTGTTTTGACAAGATCATGTTCAGGTGAGCACAAAGAAAGCTTGTTACGTAAACGGTTGATGTGACTGTTTACTGTGTGCTCATAGCCGTCGTAGTTATAGCCCCATACTGCTTCTAACAGTTGCATGCGGCTAAAGACTTGTTGCGGGTGTTTGGCTAAAAATAGCAGTAAATCAAATTCGCGGGCGGTGAGGGTTAACGCTTTATTAAACGCGGTAACTTCACGGGTGCTGGAGTTAATGGTTACGCTGTTAAATTCAATTTGTTGGGTTTGTTCATGTTGGGCTTTGCCGCGTCTTAATAGTGCTTTTACCCGTGCGCGCAGCTCTAATACGCTAAAGGGTTTGACGAGGTAATCATCTGCCCCTGCTTCAAGGCCCAGTACCACATCTGCTTCTGAATCTTTGGCGGTTAATAGCATCAACGGGACTTCCTTACCGTCTTGGCGTAGTTGCTCACACAACATAATGCCATCACCATCGGGGAGCATGCGGTCCATTAATATGAGGTCGAGCTTTTTATGCTCGATTATGTGCATGGCTTGCTTCAAGGTGGTGGCGTGGTCGACGCTGTAGTTGAGTGCTTTGAGGTTAAGTATGATTAACTTAGCCAAGTCTTGTTCGTCTTCTACTAACAAAATATGTTGCGGACAAACATGGCCATTATGTTTCGCGTTTCCATTCATGGTGACTTCCTCAAAGCAAATCCAGTAATTGCATTAATACTTAGACCCGCTTTGAGGAGAATAAATTTCAATCGGGTTGAAATTCATTCAGTCGATACGACCGATTAAGATTATTCAGTACGCATAATAGTGACAGCTAACACTGGGTTATCAAAACGATGCGATGCACCCAGTACTGAATCAGCTAAGCCATCGTACATTGAAATAACACCCGGATGAATATGCACAAAGTCGACATCATCACGGCTAGCGTTAAAGCCTTCGCCGCCATCAGCAGGTCCTGGCATAGTACCTTTGGCTTCGCTGTTGGCTTCAGTGCCAGCATCATAAGCCATAAACTTCATCGCGGTTGTTGCATCCACTTCCATGCCGGCAATGGTGTAACTGTTAATACCGGTAAAAGCATCGTTAGTGTTAACCAACATGGTGGCCAAACTAATGCTAGCTACGTCGGCTTCATCTAAGGTCAAGGTCAATGTTTCTGACATACCAGGCATTAATAAGCCTGTGCCGTTAACGCTGCTATTGATCACGCTGAGTGCTGCTATGTCGGCAGTATCACCACCTTCAGCCATTTTCTCAAGTGCTTCGCTGGCCATTTCACCGGCGTTCCATAACATGGCATCACTAGCATGAGAGGCTAAGATAACGGGCGACATTGGTTGGTTAGCCGTCAAGTTAGTCACGGTTACCGTGAAGGTTTGCATCACTGGAGCTGGTGGGGTAACAACAACGGTATCGTCATCGTCATCACCACAGGCAGTAAGCAGTGTTGCAGCAGCCAGCATGGCGATTAAGCTGGGCTTAAGGGTAAAGTCAGTGCGTTTCATGGGCTACCTCCTTATTTTACTGTCACCACAACTTTGGCTACAGGGTTCAACCAGCGATGTACGCGACTGTCTAAGTCACTCATACCACCAGCAGGGTCCATGTCACCTAAAACACCAGGGTGAGTATGTACATTGCTGTTGTCAGAATTGTCCATCACGCCTGTGCCATTAGCTCCACCGTCACCACCAGGGGCTGCCGGAATACCCGGTACGCCAGACATGCCGCCGCCATTAATGATTTCATCATTGGCTTCTGTGCCTGCATCATATGCATTGACGTACATAGTATACGTGCCTGCTTCGGTAGGGATTTCCCAAGCGTCTAAGCCCATAAAGGCATCATTAGTGGGTAACACCATCGCTACGATAGATAAATGGGTGTTGTCGCCAGTATCAAGCATTACTCCACTTACATTGGCACCCGCAGCAAGCAAACCCATTGCCGGATTTGCTGATGTTACGCCTGCATTACTGGTTACAGCTGTATCTAAGTCGGCAATGTCACCGCCTTCAGCCATTTTTTGTAACGCTGCAGAAGCTTCGGTACCGACTTGAAACAGGTGGCTGTCAGCGTCGTGGGCTGCGATCAAAATAGGGGTGAAGTGATTTCCGTGAGTTAAGTTTGTCACGCTAACTTCAATATCAGCAGCGAAAGTTGGAAGGCTGAATAATCCAGCAGCCATAAGACTTGCAGTCACTAGTGTACGTTTCATAACCGAGCTCCTTTGTTTAATTGCAACCAGTATGAACAATGGATCTCACCTACTTATCGCCAAATTATCACAAAAGATTAACATCGTTAACTTACCGATAATGACGTGTGATATGGTGTGCTAAAACCAACAATAAGAGCTCACCTCAAGTTGAATTAAGGTGTGAAGAAAATAGGTTAATAATGATTAGACAACTGACTCCCGCTGACTTTGATGCAGTGATAACCCTAGGTGAAATAGTCCACGGCAGTGGTTATATGGACATTGAAGAACTCACAGCGATTTATCACAAAGGCATTAAAAATGGCATTAATGCCAATTTTGTCGCGCTTGAAAATGAACAACTTATTGGCTTTCGGTTAACGTATGCCGCGGGACAATGGCTGCAAGATCAATGGTGCACGGTTAATCAGTGGGGCGTTGACTTTAACGATGTGTGTTATTTCAAATCAAACACTATTGCTGAATCTGGCCGAGGACAAGGGCTTGGTGGCAAGCTATTAGCGGCCTCCAAGGCTGCAGTAATGGCACAAGGGGCTAAGGCGGGGGTAAGTCATTTATGGCAGCAAAGCCCTAATAATGCTGCAGTGCGTTATTTTACTAAGGCAGGTGGTAAGTTAATTAAACAGCATCCGCAGCGCTGGCATCAACGTTATATGGGTGATGATTATATCTGTGTATTATGCGGTGAAGATTGTCATTGCGTAGCCTGTGAAATGCTACTGCTATTTTAATGTCTACTGTCTAAATCAATAATAAAAAAGAAGACTAATATGTACGATCCGCTGATTAACTCGCACCCTAATAATCAAACGTTTGCTCCTAGCTATTGGGCAAGCACTCAAGTCTTACCCGCACCAACCGCAGCATTGTCTGGCTGCCAACAAACCGATGTGGCTATTGTGGGGGGTGGCTACACAGGCTTATTAACAGCGTATTATTTGGCAACCGAATTCAATATTGAGTGCCATGTGCTTGAGGCCAACCAAGTCGGTTTTGGTGCCAGTGCCCGTAATGCCGGTTTTGTATTAAAAGGCTCGGGTCGATTAGGTTATGCCGCCATGACCAAGCGTTGGGACTTAGCAACGACCAAGGGCATATACGACGAATTCACCCAAGCGGTGGCTAGAGTCGATGGGTTAATCAAACAACATAATATCGCCTGTGAACCGCAAGAAGCGGGCTACTTAAAGGTGGCCCATAATCCCAAAGCATTGGTCTCGCTGCAAAATGCCGCTAATTATATTCAACAACATTTAGCCGACAGCCAAGACTCAGGTGCCGAGTTTATTTCAAGCCAAGATTTTAGAGCCCAGTATTTAGATCATCATCAAGCTTTTGGCGCGCTGCGTTTAAAAGACGGTTTTGGTCTTAATCCGCTTAAATTGTTATTAGGTTATAAGGACATGGTACAAAACCAAGGCGTGACTATTTCTGAGCAATCTTGCGTATTAGAGTGGATTGAAGAGGGCGGTAAACATCGTTTAATTACCGATAAAGGTGAGCTGATTGCCAATAAAGTCATTATGGCGGGCAATGCTTATACGCCTAAACGGTTTAACCAGCGCATAGACGATAAGTTTTTGCCGATATTAAGCAATGTGATTGTCACCGAGCCGCTTACCGCTCAAGAGCTTGCACAGGCAGGTTTGCATACTCATCAAGTGACCATGGACACCCGTATTTTAAAATACTATTACCGTTTATTACCCGACAACCGTTTATTGTTTGGTGGCCGCGGCGCGGTGTGGGGCAAAGATGCTGCAAACCCTGTTTACGGTGAGCGTTTAAAAATGGCGCTCAATAAGTGCTTTCCAAGCTTAACCAGTAAAGCGGTTGCTTATAATTGGACCGGGTGGATTGCTGCTGCCATGGATGACATGCCCCATGTGTACAGTAAAGGTGGCGTGGGTTACAGCTTAGGATATTGCGGTGCTGGAGTGTCTTTTAGTAGCCAAGCTGCGTATCGCTTAGCACAAAGTATTGCCGGTGAAACCTTACCCAATTTGCCTTTGTATCAGCAACCCTTGCCTAAATTCCCCTTCACCCAAGCAAGACGGCTTGGGCAATGGGGTTATTATCATTATGGTTGGTTAAAAGACCGTTTTGGTTAATCGCCCATTTCTAGGTTAATAGACGACTTTTTAGTTAACCAACGACTTCGCCAGTGCTGATCCTAGTTTCGTCTAATGGCTCAATTTTGAAATTGAAATAAGCATAAGATGCACTAATAAACGGACAGACTAAGTTAAAGAAGGCGTAGGGCAAGTAAGCGATAGTGGCTACGCCAAGTGTACTTGCCATAAAGGCACCACAGGTATTCCAGGGTACTAACGGACTGGTTACGGTTGCTGAGTCTTCTAGCGCGCGGCTTAAATTAACAGCTGCTAATTTACGGCGGGTGTATTCCACCTTTAACATTCTGCCTGGCAGTACTATGGCAATGTATTGATCGGCAGTAATAATGTTCGCGCCAATACACACGCCCAGGGTGGTAATAATCAAGCTGGCCGTGCCGGTGACGACGGTAAGAATACTTTCTAAAATACGGTTTAATAATCCGGTGACTTCCATCACGCCGCCAAAGGCCATCGCACAAAGAATTAGCCACACAGTGGTCACCATGCTGCTCATGCCACCACGGCTTAATAAATTATCTAATACTTCATCGCCTGTGTTGGCGACATAGCCGTCAAACATGGCTATCCATAAACCTTTCACTAGCGCGACCATTGGCAATAATGTGTCGTCGTGTACAAAGGCAATCACGTTATCAAACTGAAATAATGCTGCGCACACCGCGCCAGCTAACGTACCTAATATGACCGTTGGAAACGCTGGCATTTTGCGGTTAGCTAAATACAACACCACTAATAACGGGATCAATAAATGTATTCCTGGGCTATAGGTCTTATCCAATAAAGCCAAGGTATCTGCGAGTTGGTTTTCTATCGGGGCAGCCTCTGCTGTAAGGCCTAAAAAAGTAAAACCAATCAGGGCAATGATAATGCTGGGTACTGTGGTCCATGTCATGTGGCGGATATGGCTGAAAATATCAGTACCCGCAACCGCAGGGGCAAGGTTTGTTGTATCAGACATTGGTGACATTTTGTCGCCAAAATACGCGCCACTAATAATAGCGCCGGCAGTAATGTTAACGTCTAGCCCCATTGCTGACGAAATACCCACTAAGGCAATACCTAAGGTGCCTGCAACGGTCCACGAGCTACCAATACTCAGTGCAACCACCGCACACAACAAACAGCAGGCAGTATAAAAGTAGTCTGGGTTAAGGATTTGCATACCATAATAAATCATCGTCGGCACTGTACCGGCTAAAATCCACGTACCAATCAGTGAACCCACACTAAATAAAATTAATAATGCGCCCGTCGCAACCCCAATACTTTTGACGATACCGCGTTCCATTTGATTCCAGCTATAGCCATTTTTATAACCGATGATCATTGCAATACATGCCGCTAACACTAATGCGATTTGATTGGCGCCTGATGAGCTGTCCGATGAAAACAGATAAACCGCTGCCGCGAGCATAAGAATAAGGGCAAAAACGGGGATTAGTGCATCAAGTAAGCTGGGTTGCTTGTGCTCCGATGAAGACGGTTTGAACGACGCCGATTGAGACATACTACTTCCTTTGTTGTTATTATTTTTGACCAATATCTCATTCGTGTGAGTTGGCTAAGTGTTATTATAATAAGTTAGTAACTTATTTGTAACAGAAGCACATCCTGACATAAAAATGCCTGTTAAGTCGAACATTGTTAGGCTTGAGTAATAATTTATAGATGGGCAGATTGCTGCAGCTTTTGAGTAGTATGCTTGGTTAATTACTTTGCGTGGTTATATATGTCAAATAGGTCGGTTAATGTGAATAAATAGCCGCTGAGGATATCTGGTGGGACCAGAAGTATCCTCATGAAAACGTGCAGATTTGATAGATCTAGATACGCAGTTTATGGCTATTAATGGCAATATTAAGCAAGTTATTTATTTAAATGTTTTAAGATGGCATTTTCGGCATCAGTTTTAGTGGCTTCACCTTCAGCAATATCAATTTTTTCTAGGGCTTTATGGCCTGTCATATCTTCTGCAATATGTAACCAATCTGGATGCCAATAGAAAGAGTTGCCCGAGAAGGTATTCCAATTATGCACGCCTGATTTTTCACCTTGATAAATTAGGTCGCTGGTATTAACTCTCATTTAATCCTCCAATAATCATTACGAGTACGTTAGCTAAAGTGCAGGAGTTTGAATAACAGCAAAGGTAATCACACTCCCTTTCAGTTACTAGCTTGCGCCTTGAACAGAGTCGTTTTTGTGATCTAAATCATAAAAATTGCGGGTTATGGATAATGTAAACAGTAATTAATCTTCAGCATTACAAGCAGATATAAAAAATCCCTGTGATGTTGTTGCCATCACAGGGATTTTTCAACGAACTAAACCCAATGTACTATTAGCTTTTAGCTTGTTCACGAGCAATAGCGCGATAAGCAATATCAGTACGGAAGTACACGTCATCCCAATGAATGGCATCTACTAATGCATAAGCTGATTGCTGTGCTTCAGTCACAGTGTTGCCTAATGCGGTGGCGCACAATACGCGGCCGCCGTTAGTGACAACATGGCCGTCTTTCATGCTAGTACCCGCATGGAACACTTTACCGTTAGTGTCGCCAAGGGTTAAGCCGTCAATAACGTCGCCTTTGTTGTACGCGTCAGGATAACCACCTGCAGCCATGACTACCCCAACAGCTGCACGAGGATCAAATTCTGCAGTGACTTTATCTAATTCACCACGAGTCGCAGCTAAGCAAAGCTCAACAATATCTGACTGCAAGCGCATCATAATTGGTTGGGTTTCAGGGTCACCAAAACGGCAGTTGTATTCAAGCACTTTGGCGCTACCGTCTGGTGAAATCATCAGGCCCGCGTATAAAAATCCAGTATAAACATTACCTTCAGCCGCCATACCATCAACCGTTGGGCGAATAACATTGGCGATAGTCCAGTCGTGTACTGCTTGTGTTACCACAGGAGCTGGTGAGTATGCACCCATTCCGCCGGTGTTAGGACCTTGGTCAGCATTGTCACGAGCTTTATGGTCTTGGCTGGTGGCCATAGCAAGAATGTTTTTGCCGTCTACCATCACGATAAAGCTGGCTTCTTCGCCTTTTAAAAACTCTTCAATCACCACGCGAGAACCAGCATCACCAAACTTATTGCCCGCTAGCATATCGTCGATAGCCGCATCCGCTTCAACTTGATCCGCTGCGATGATGACACCTTTACCCGCTGCTAAGCCGTCGGCTTTAATCACGACAGGGAAACCCGTTTTAGCGGTTAATATTGCCGCATAAGCTTTAGCCGGTGCAATCTCAGTGAAGTTTGAGTAGTCAGCAGTAGGAATGTTGTGGCGCGCTAAAAAGTCTTTAGTAAAAGCTTTTGAAGATTCAAGCTGTGCCGCGCCTTTGGTTGGGCCAAAAATGGCTAAACCTGCTCCATTAAAGGCATCAACTACGCCTAGCGATAATGGCACTTCTGGGCCGACGATAGTTATCGCTATGGCGTTATCTTTGGCAAAGGCCACAAGTGCGTCAATTTGTTCGACATCAATCGCAACGTTTTCTAACTTAGGTTCTAAAGACGTACCAGCATTACCGGGTGCAACAAACACTTTTGTTACTTGAGCAGACTGAGCCGCTTTCCAAGCTAGAGCATGTTCACGACCGCCACCACCAATTATAAGTACCTGCATCTTTAATCCTTTTATAGCTGCGCTATGTTCTCTATTTCTGCTTCAAGCATGCTCACTTATACTTATAAGCTGCGCGTGCTTTCATTGAACTAGAAAAAATAGCTATGCTCTAATTCGTTTAAACAAAATTTAAAAAGTATCGCTTGTTATCTATTTTTGCAAAAGCATTTAGCAAAAACATGATTGATAAGCGATACCCATATTTGATATTAGCGTTTATTAGTGGCGGAAGTGACGCATGCCAGTAAACACCATTGCCATACCGTGCTCGTCTGCTGCGGCGATGATTTCTTCATCGCGAATTGAACCACCTGGTTGGATGATACAGCTAATACCTGCTGCTGCAGCTGCGTCGATACCATCGCGGAATGGGAAAAACGCATCTGATGCCATGACTGAATTTTCAACCACTAGGCCTTCATCGGCAGCTTTTATTCCCGCTATTTTAGCTGAATATACGCGGCTCATTTGGCCAGCACCGACACCGATAGTCATGCCGTCTTTAGCGTAAACAATGGCGTTAGATTTAACAAACTTAGCCACTTTCCAGCAGAACATTAAGTCTTTTAACTGTTCAGCCGTTGGTTGACGCTTAGACACGACTTTAACGTCTTCTAGGTTCACCATGCCTTGATCGCGATCTTGTATTAACAAGCCACCATTAACACGTTTGTAATCAAGCGTTGTGGTTTTAGTATTCCACTCACCACATTCCAATAAGCGCACGTTGGCTTTAGCAGCAATGATGTCGCGTGCGGCTTGGCTCACTTTAGGGGCAATGATGACTTCAACAAACTGACGGTCAACAATGGCTTGCGCCGTTTGTGCATCTAACTCTTGGTTAAAGGCAATGATGCCACCAAAGGCTGATGTTGGGTCGGTTTTAAATGCGCGGTCGTAAGCTTCTAATAAGTTAGCGCCTAATGCCACACCACAAGGGTTGGCGTGCTTAACAATAACGCAAGCAGGGCCTTCGAATTCTTTTACACATTCAAGAGCTGAATCTGTGTCGGCGATATTGTTGTAAGACAAAGCCTTACCTTGTAGCTGAATCGCGCTGGCAACTGAAGCTTCATCAATTTGCGTGTCGACATAAAACGCCGCTTTTTGATGGCTGTTTTCACCGTAACGTAAGTCTTGTTTTTTGACAAACTGACTGTTGAAAGTACGTGGGAACGTTGAATCGTCATGACATTCGTCGTTACTGTGCGCTGGCACCATAGTACCAAAGTAGTTAGCAATCATGCCGTCATAAGCAGCGGTATGTTCAAAGGCTGCAATGGCTAAGTCAAAACGCGTTTCTAAGGTGGTGCTGCCGTTGTTGGCTTGCATTTCTGCAATCACGCGGCTGTAATCTTTTGCATTAACCACAATCGTAGTGTCTTTGTGGTTTTTAGCGGTTGAACGCACCATTGTTGGGCCGCCAATGTCGATGTTCTCAACAGCATCCGCTAAGGTGCAGCCTGGTTTGGCAACGGTTTCAGCAAATGGATACAAGTTAACCGCAACCAAATCGATTGGCTTAATGGCGTTTTGTTCCATGACGATTTCGTCAATGCCGCGGCGAGCAAGAATGCCACCGTGAATTTTTGGGTGCAGGGTTTTAACACGACCATCCATAATTTCTGGGTGACCCGTGTAGTCAGACACTTCCATTACCGGGATATTATTGTCTGCAAGTAACTTTGCAGTACCGCCCGTAGACAAGAGTTCAACACCTTGTGCATGCAGCGCTTGTGCAAACTCAAGGATTCCAGTTTTATCTGATACGCTTAATAGCGCGCGACGAATTGGTCTGACATTATTCATGTAGGTACAGGTCCGCTAGTTTGATTTTAAGGAGCTTTAGTAAAACAGAGTCAATTGAAGTCTGCTTTACCAAAGTCCCTCATAGTGTTTTTTAGATTGCTTAACACCGTCGAGGCTTACTGTGTTGTGATCAGGCGGGCGTATTTTATCGTAAACCGCTTCTATTGGGTGTTTTTTCTGTGTGATTTCACAATATTGAAATAAGAACAAAGGTACGCAAAAATAATCACCCAATAACCCTTGACCTTGGATTAAACTCCAAGGTTTATACTCAGGTAAAATTCAGATGACGATGGTGAATTAACATATGTATCGAATAGGCGAAATTTCAGCCTTGTATGACATCAAAGCTGACACATTACGATTTTACGAAAAACATGGTTTGCTGTCGCCATCAAGCCGATCTGATGCCGGATATCGGTTGTATAACCACAGCGACTCCGAACGACTTAAATTTATTTTACGTGCCAAAGCGGTGGGTTTCTCACTTAAGGATATCGCCGATTTGCTATCTATTGAGGTTGATAAGTCTAATCGAGCCTGTGCCGATGTTAAAGGTTTAGTCGATACTAAGCTTGAGCAAGTAGAAACGAAATTAGCTGAGCTACAACATTTTGCGACATCGCTAAAAAGTTTATCAAATACCTGTTGTGGTGGCCCAGATAGCGCCGAGCATTGCTCGATACTCGAAGCGTTAGAGTCGTCAGACAAGCATATTATTGCTAAAAAAGAACATCATCATTTTGCTAATTTGGGTCATAAGGATTAAGTATGTTATTGACCAATTTCCTTCATTTATTTTTAGAGTCTGCCCCTTGGTTGTTACTGGGCTTAGTGCTGGCCGGTTTGTTAAAAGTATTTGTGCCGATGGCATGGATGCAAAAGCAACTCGGCGGCCATGGAATGAAAACGGTGGTGAAGGCGGCATTATTAGGTGCGCCTTTACCTTTGTGTTCGTGTGGCGTTATTCCGGCAGCAGTAGGTTTGCGTCGAGCTGGCGCCTCAAAAGCCGCGACAACCTCTTTTTTAGTGTCTACCCCAGAAACTGGCGTTGACTCAATTACCGTATCCTATGTTTTACTCGGGCCTTTTATGGCGATTGTGCGCCCGATTGCGGCGATTACCAGTGCGATAGTGGCGGGTTTATTAGTGGGCCGTGATGACGATGATGGTATTCCTGCGTCAACATCTGCTAAAGCGAAAACAGCCACTGATTCATCAGCGAGTGCCAAGCCGGTATCATCATGCTGCGCAGCTAAATCAACTGCTAGCTCAGACGCCAGCTCTGAAGCGACATCAACATGTAAAACAACCGCTGGTACAATGCAAAATGCTAGCGTAAAAATGACTGCGATTAAGTCGGAACCCGTTAAGCATGAGTCTGTATTAAGCCCGATGACGCCAGCGCGTACATTTTCAACTAATACTACAGAAGCAAAGCAGAGTTGTTGTGGCAGTAAAACTGCAGATAAACCAATTGAATCTACATCCTCAGCGTGTTGCAGTACTACATTAAAAGACGATGTAAAAGACGATGTAAAAGACGATGTAAAAGACGATGTAAAAGACGATGTAAAAGACGATGTAAAAGATGAGACAAAAGCTAAAACGGTTGCATCAAGCTGTTGCAGTAGCAAACCTGAGGTGCAAGCTGAAGTGGCAGCAACAAGCAGTTGTTGCGCCTCGAAATCGCTAAGCCAGGTACCAAGTGAAAGTAGTGATGAAGCCAGTTGCTGCGCATCGACTCAAGATATGGCAACAGAGTTGAAACACAACAGTGTATTTAGCCGTGTGTTATCGGGTTTGCATTACGCAGCCACAGATTTAGTCAAAGACACCACCTTGTGGTTATTAGTCGGGTTATTTTTTGCCGCCATCGTGCAGACTTATGTGCCGGCTGACTTTTTGGTTAAGTGGGGTGATGGCATTCTGGCGATGTTAGTGATGGTCCTCGTGTCGATCCCAATGTATATCTGTGCCACCGCTTCAACCCCCATTGCTGCAGGATTGCTATTAGCTGGAGTATCACCAGGTGCTGTACTAGTCTTTATGATGGCAGGCCCTGCGACCAACATTGCAACTTTAGGTGTGGTAACTAAAGAGCTAGGTAAGCGTGCATTATATGGCTATCTAGGTGGTGTTATCGGTGTGGCGTTAGTATTTGGTGTATTGGTCAATTATCTAGTTGATACCTTTGGTTTTGAAGTGATGCCGCAGATTGGTGAAGAGCATGCCTTATTACCTCAAGGTGTAGTGGCGGTTTCTGGTATCGTGCTAGCGGTGTTAATGGCCAAAGTATTGTGGGACATGATCCCAAAAGGCAATAAAGAGAAAGGTTGTTGCTCGTAATAAGTTAAACCAAATGTTAACCATAGCGAGTTAACTAAAGCTTGTTAACTAAAGCGTGTTAACCATCGCGAATTAAGCACATAAAAAAGCCAGTGATAAATATCACTGGCTTTTTATTAGGCTAAAACATTATTAATTCACAATATAGTGTCAGTCGAAACGAGTACTGGTAAGCAATAACGCTAGTCAGAAAAGTGCTAGTTAAAAATAGCGTTGAGTTTTTCAGCCAATCTAATGCCAGCTTGCTGCAATCGCTGCTCGATAATGGGTTTATGGGTAAATACATAGTTAAAACGTAAATCGTCTTCACCTTGATAATTCTGTTCGAGCTGGTAAGCCCTTTGCCTTAATGCTTTCGACTCATCAGCCCATTGATAATAGCTTTGACCACTCCACATTTTGCGTTGTTGTTCGCTAATACGCGTTAAAAAATCACTGTACTCTGTAAAGCTTAACTGCTGCTGTTCAATTAGTTTGCTGTCCCACACAGTATGCAAATTTGTGTGCTCACCAAACCACTTGAGTTTAATTGTATTCCCACCTTTATCATGGCTGTGACCCACATGTAGTGGTTGATGAATGTCGCCGACAAAATGTACGTAAAATGCCAATGCTTGCCATTTCTCTTGTTGGCTGGCTTTAGGGTTTACTAATATTTTTTCAAATCGTTGCAAACTTTCGATGATATCGCCATCAGCATTGCGCTTAACCGTTTTCCACGACTCATCGTCTTCAATTGAAATGTAATGCCATGGCGCAGCGCGATCCCAAGTGTTGTCGGAGCGGATTTCATCAGCCCAAGTTGACATTTGCGCTAAGCTTTCGCCACCTGTCAGTTGGTTTATTTTCTGTTGAGCTGTCGGGGATAAATTGGCTTGCGCGATTTTGCCTACAATTCTGTGGCCTAATTGACCAAATGCTTTGGCAGGTAGGCTGAGCGTTAAGGTGAACAATACACTGCCCACTAGCAATAACATGTTATTCAGTAAAACAGACGATTTCATAAAATTTCCAATTCATTGTTGTTAAGGCAATAACAGCGTTTTTAATGTGCCAGCGTATGAAATTATTGTTACATGACACAGACTTGAGTCGCGACTATATAGCAACAATATGACATTTATGTGTTACTCAAAAGTTGTTTTGCGGTTAATTTTTTCGTTTAAAAATGACATTAAAATGCAACATATCGTCCTTAGACTTCGCCCTGAAGTTTTTGCTCTATTGATTTACTAAGCCCGATAAACGGGTAACTAAACATTAAAATATAAAAATATTCAGGGGTTTGAAATGTTGCTTAATCATAAAATCAGTCGTCTCGCGCTCGCGACATGTTTTGCTATGGGAATTGCTTTACCTGCAATGGCGGCAGATACCGCATCTGATATTCGTGGTCAGATTATAGGTCCTGCTGGTAATGCTGTTACTGATGCAAAAATTACTATTATCCATCAGCCTACCGGTACCGTTACCGAAGTTCCTGTTTCTGATAATGGGCAATTTACTGCCCGCGGTTTACGTGTCGGTGGTCCTTACATTATTAAAGTCGATTCTGATGTGTTTGCTGACACAGTTGAAGACAATGTCTACTTAGGATTAGGCGAAACATTCCGTTTTAACCGCACACTAGAAGCCACTTCTACGATGGAGCGTGTTGGTGTCGTTGGCAGTGCAAGCTTTCATCGCAGCGCCGGCGGTAACAGTGACTTTGGTGAGCAAGATATCGCTAACGCACCCGGTATTAGCCGTGATTTAAAAGATGTGTTGCGCCAAAACCCAATGGCTGTTGTGGGTACCGACGGTATTTCAATGAGCGTGGCGGGCATGAACCCACGTTTTAACACTTTTGTGGTAGACGGTATTTCTCAAAACGATGATTTTGGACTTAATTCAAATGGCTACCCAACTCAGCGTTCACCTATTTCTATCGATGCAGTGGAGAGTGTAGCGCTTAACGTATCGCCTTACTCTGCTCGTAGTGGTGGTTTTACCGGCGCACAAATTAATGCAGTAACTAAGTCGGGCACCAATGATTTATCCGGGACTGTTTTTTGGGAAACCACCAACGACAGCATGGCGGGTGATGGTAAAGACCAGGACTCTGGTGACACCTTAACCCAAGATTTTGAAGAGACCACATTCGGCGGCACGGTTGGTTTTCCTCTGATTAAAGACACTTTGTTTTTCTTTGGCTCATATGAAAACTTTGATGCACCAACGTCGGCAGAGTGGGGGCCAAAGGGCGCTGGTTTTGCCAATGAGTCAGATGTGACTTCAGAAGATCTAATTCGAATAGAACAAATTGCTCAGTCTATATATGGTCTTGATAGCATTGGCGGTTACACCACCTCACCACAAGAAAAAGATGAAAAAATCTTAGCTAAAGTGGATTGGAATATTAACGACCAACATCGTGCCAGTTTTACTTATCAATCGACCATAGGTAATGTAACCAACAACATGTCATCAGGTGATTCGTTATTAAAATTATCAAGCACTTGGTATGACAAAGAAGAAACTTTAGAAACCTACGCGGCCAACTTATACAGCGATTGGACTGACGATTTTAGTACTGAAATCAAAATCGCTTACAAAGATACCACCACTAAATCGAAAACCATTGATGATTTAGGCATAGGTATGGTGTCGGTACAAACCTTCGAAAAGTCAGGTGACAAAGTCATTTTTGGCACTGACAGTTCTCGCCAAGCAAATGAATTAAATAACCAAAATCTTGAGCTACGTTTTGTGGGTGATTATTACCTAGGCGACCACGATATTGGCTTTGGTGCTCAGTACAATAGCGTTGAAATATTCAACTTATTTGCTCAAGATGTGTTGGGCAATTGGGAGTTTGATTCTATTGATAACTTAGCGGCAGGCGCCGTCGATAGTTTCCGTTATCAAAATGCGGCTTCGGGTAATCCAAATGATGTGAGTGCCAGTTTTAACATGGACACCTTGGCATTATTTGTTGAAGACTCATGGGATATTACGGCCGATTTAGAGCTCACGTTCGGTATGCGTTATGAAACCATTAGCATGTCAGATACTCCAGCCATTAATGAAAACTTTGTTAATCGATATGGGTTTGCTAACAACGAAACCTTAGATGGCCAAGATATTTGGTTACCTCGTGTAGGGCTTAAATACCTATTAAGTGATGATGTGACCTTATACGGTGGTGTAGGCCGTTACAGTGGTGGCTCACCATCTGTTTGGATTTCAAATAGCTTTTCAAATGATGGCAACAGCTTATTAAGCTATAACGAAGGTTGGAACCCAGTATGGGGCACTCCAGATTTTGGCAATGTTCCAGCAGATGCTCAAGCGGGTTTAGTGGGTGGCGACGGTAATGTTAATGCCATCGACCCTAACTTTGAGTTACCTTCAGACTGGCGTGCAAGTATTGGTTTTGACAGTACGTGGGATTTAGGTGCCTTAGGTGATAATTGGTTTGTGGGTGGTGAGTTTTTATACATTCAAAAAGAAAACGACTTAGCATGGGTTGATTTAGCCCGTCGCCAAGTGAAAACCGATGCCACTGGCCGTGTGGTTTATGAAACCTGGGACCCATTAGCTAATAATGGTGCTGGTGGTAATACCGAGCGTTATGACCTCATGTTAACCAATGCTGAAGATGATGGCTCCAGTAAGACGTTAAGTTTGTCGATTGCCAAAGAGTGGGATATGGGCCTTAGCATGCGTGCAGGTTATGCTTATAACTCAGTTGAAGAAGGCAACCAAGGCTCGTCGTCTACTGCAACGTCTAACTATCAATATACCCCAGTACAATATGATCGTAATGGCACCACTATGGGCACTGGCTATTATGAAACACCGCATCGCTTCACCTTTAGCTTGGGTTATGACGTAGAGTTTGTTGCAGGCTACAACTCTAGCTTTAACTTATTCTACGAAGCGCGTGAAGGTAACCCATTAACGTGGACACTAGGTTCATATCGTGATGGCAATTTAGGTGACCAAAGCAAGTTTGCTGGCGCATCATATTATCTACCTTACATTCCAACAGGTGCTGATGATACTAATGTTGAGTATGCTGGTGGATTAACTTATGAGGAGTTTAAAGCGGCAATTGATGAAATAGGTTTAGGCCAATATGCCGGTGGTATAGCACCAAAAGGCACCGACAACCAACCATGGATACATCAGCTAGACTTCCGCTTTACGCAAGAATTACCAGGGTTTACTGACGAGCATAAAGGTATTTTATACTTCGATATCAAAAACGTACTTAACCTAGTTAATGAAGATTGGGGCGTGGTTGAATACCAAAGCTTTAACAGCGCTAAGTTGGTTGATCATGACTACAATGCGGCGACGGGAGTTTATACTTATTCTGTTCCATTTGGCCAAGATGGTATTGAGACTAACAATTACGATACTTATGACATCAACAAATCAGCTTGGCAGCTTAAAGTGGGCGTGAAGTACAAGTTCTAATACTTTGTTAAGTAGAGTGCTGGTGCTGTATCTAGAGTGCTAATCAATAGGTTCCAAACAAAAATACCGAGCAATTAGCTCGGTATTTTTATGTGCTCAATATGGTTACATCAAGCTATTTATTCGCTAAACGACGTATAAATTATTTGATTTTACTGGCAAAATTTTCAGGTGAATTTTTCGACTGCTTAACCGCACGTTTCTCTTTTAAAGATAATGCCGGCTTTTTCTTCGCTTCTTTTGAATTATTACGTTCTTTGCTCATTTGTATGACTCCTAGCACGCATAATGCGTAACTAATAAATGGTAATTTTTGTTGTTAGTATCGAAGGTGCTAATGAATCAGCCACTTAATACTTACTTAGCCTTTGAACAATTTACTGAACCAAACTTATCATTGATATTGCGAATTAATGATGTGCGAGAACTTACCTCTATGATCTAAATTAATCACCTTATTAAGTTGATACTAGCACCTAGTCAGTTAAAAATATCTATTTATTCTATAGATTATTTTGTGCTTAAAAACTCATCTTTAATTATGATTGCTTTGTTGGACAAAATCGGGGATCTCAAGTACACCTTCGCCCCAATGCTCAAACAAGGCGGCGTATAAAAACTCTACAAACACTCGGTATTTACGGGGTAAATATACGCGCTGTGGAAAACTCAGGGTGACCTTGGTTTGCATCATTGGAAAGTCTTCTAATATCGGTATCAGTTGCTTACTGTCGATGGCTTCTTGTGCAATAAAAACCGGTACCGCAGTAATGCCTAGACCTTCAATAGCAGCCTCTCGGGCAAAGGTGACATTATTGACTTTTAGCTGTGCAGGGGGATCGAGATCAAGCCATTGGCTGCCATCAAAAATACGCCAGCCACCATCAATGTGGGCCGACTGTAACTTAATTGCGGTGTGGAACATTAAATCTTGCGGTATTTGTGGTGTGCCATGACGCTTAAGGTAATTTGGACTTGCCATTAACAACCGGCTAGCGGTGACTAACGAGTAGCTTTGCAGCTTAGGATCACGTTGTTCGGTAATTTGAAATAGAAAATCGACCCCTTCTTCAATCACATCAATTTTACGGTTAGTCAGTTCTGCATCGATGGTGATATTAGGGTAAGCCGCCAGAAACCGCGCAAGAATACGACCTAAAAATAATTGTCCTAGCTCGATAGGGCAAATCACTTTTAAATTGCCTTTGATGTCTTGCTGGCTCGCACTGAGAAGATCTTCGGCATTTTGTAAATCTTGTAGAATTTTACTAATGCGATGGTAATAACTTGAACCCGCTTCAGTCAGTTTCAATGACCTTGTGGTGCGAAACAGTAATTGCACACCGGCATCGGCTTCTAGATCTGCGATTTTACGACTCACAGTGGCTTTGGTTATTCCCAGTGCTCTGGCTGCACCGGTAAAACTACCTTGTTCTACGACTTGCGAGAATATTTGAACGCGATTGAGATCCATATTGTTACACCTGTGAAACAGTGGGTTGAATTTTTACTATCTAATAAACTTAAGGAAACAGTAGTAAACTAGAGCAGAATAAATTAGGAGTCAAATATGTCTATCAATAAGCGGTTAGTGTTAGTGCCAGGTATTATCGTTGTGTTAGTTGTTGCAGGCGTTTATTGGTGGTCACAAGTTCGATATATCGAGTCAACGGACAATGCGTATGTCGAGGCTGATATTTCCAATATCAGTGTAAAAGTTCCCGGCTATATTGTGCAATCTGCTGTGGTTGATAATCAACACGTCAACAAAGGTGAACTGCTGGCTCAATTGGAAGACAGCCAATTTGTTGCCAAGCTGGCTCAAAGCAAAGCTGTGTTAGCGAGTACCCAAGCAAACTTGCAAACTCTAGCGGCAAAGGTTGATTTACAACAGGCATTAATTAATCAAGCGAAGGCTACCGTTGTGGCTTCACAGTCAGAGCAGTTAATTGCGCAACAACAATTGAAGCGTTCACAGAAATTAAAAATCAGTAATTACAGTTCACAAAATGATGTTGACCAACTTCAGGCAGGTTTCGATTCAGCATCGGCTCATGTCGATGAGGCGCAAGCTGCATTAGTGGCTAAACAGCGTGAATTGTCGGTATTTAATGCGCAATTATTACAAGTACAAGCGGATGTCGATCAGGCAATGGCCAGTGTCGAGTTGGCTAATATTCAATTGGTGGATACACGTGTTACTGCACCTTTTGCAGGGATTATAGGTAAGCGTGGTGCAATGGTGGGCCAGTATGTTCAACCAGGGCAAGCATTGTTTAGCTTAGTGCCAGATGCACAAGTGTGGATTACGGCTAACTTTAAAGAAACTCAAATTGAGCACATGCAAGCCGGACAAGCCGTTAAGGTGAGTTTAGATGCTTATCCTGATGATGTGTTTAGCGGATTTATCGACAGTTTAGCACCTGCATCGGGTTCTAAATTTAGCTTGTTACCCGCAGAGAATGCGACCGGTAACTTTACCAAAATTGTTCAACGTATTCCGGTGCGTATTCGTCTTGAACGTGATCAACCCTCATCTGCTATTGGGCGTATTTTACCAGGATTAAGCGCTGTGGTTGAAGTCGATACTGAGTCTGCAACCCAATCTCACGAACTCGCTAAGGCAACAGCTGGTCAAGCAATGTCTGTGACTGCAGGGCATTAATATGAGCCAGTCAGCCACTGAGGCAGATGTATCACCAGTCGGCCCTATGAGTACTGTGAGTGATAAACCGACGGGGTATCAGCGCGGTAGCAAACGTTCTTGGATAGCTGTTGCGGGCGGCTTAATCGGTGCCTTTATGGCTATTTTGGATATTCAAATCACCAATGCGTCGATGAAAGAAATTCAAGGTAGTTTAGGCGCCACTTTAGAAGAAGGCAGTTGGATTGCTACCGCTTATTTAGTGGCTGAAATGATTGCCATTCCTTTATCTGGTTGGTTAAGTACTGGGTTATCGACTCGCCGTTATTTACTGTGGACTACCGCGGCCTTTATTGTGGCCTCTATATTGTGCTCAATGTCTTGGAACCTTGAGTCAATGATCGCTTTTCGTGCCTTGCAGGGATTTTTTGGCGGGGCATTAATTCCGTTAGCATTTCGATTAATTCTTGAGTTTTTACCCGACAATAAACGCGCCATGGGTATGGCTCTGTTTGGGGTAACCGCAACATTTGCACCTTCCATTGGACCGACGCTAGGTGGTTGGCTAACCGAACAATTTAGCTGGCATTATTTATTTTATATCAATGTTCCACCAGGCTTATTAGTGATGGCGATGTTGGCTTATGGTTTAGAGCGCAAACCAATCATTTGGGATAAGTTAAAAGACGCTGATTATTCAGGCATTGTCACCATGGCGTTGGGTATGGGCTGTTTAGAAGTTGTGCTAGAAGAGGGCAACCGTAAAGACTGGTTTGGCTCTGATCTTATTCGTAACCTCGCCATTGTTGCCGCGATCAATATCAGCTTGTTTATTTGGATCCAGTTACGTAAAGCTCAGCCATTAGTGAACATTCGTCTGCTTGCGCAGCGAGATTTTGCTTTATCCACTGTGGCGTATTTTTTACTGGGAATGGCGTTGTTTGGGGCGATTTATATGATCCCGCTGTATTTATCACAAATTCATGATTATACCCCGTTAGAAATTGGTGAAGTGATTATGTGGATGGGCTTTCCGCAGTTGCTGGTACTGCCATTAGTGCCTAAATTAATGCAGAAGTTTGATCCGCGATATTTGGCTGCACTTGGGTTTGCTTTATTTGCGACCAGTTATTATATGAATAGCCATATGACCATGGATTACGCTGGCGATCAAATGATTGCTTCGCAAATAGTACGAGCGTTAGGACAGCCGTTTATTTTAGTGCCTATTGGTATTTTGGCGACAATGCATCTTCAAGCACATGAAAATGCCTCGGCATCGACAGTGCTCAATGTGATGCGTAATTTAGGTGGGGCTTTTGGTATCGCGCTGGTGGCAACGTTAACCGATAATTTAGCTCGAGTTCATTTGGCCCATATTAAAGAGACGTTGCCAGCAGTCAGTGCCCAAGCTTATAACTATATTCAGCATACCAGTTCGATACTGCAAATTGCGGGTTCTGATGCGGTGAGTGCTAACTCACAAGCCTATGCTTTACTAGCTAAAAACATGTCACAGCAGGCATATATTCAAGCCTATAATGATGTGTTTCTTATCATGGCATGTTTTCTATTGATTGCAGTTGTTGCGGTTTTATTGATCCGTAAACCCGTGGCGAAAAGTGATTCAGATCAGCCTAATGAAATGCATTAATCATGTTAGTATTATCTTAATTGATAGCAATAAATTAAGGTGAGAGATGACATTAACGTGGCTAGATGTTGGTTTTACTGAGCTGTCTTTAGAGCAGCTTTATGGCTTATTGCAATTGCGTGTAGATGTCTTTGTGGTTGAACAAAATTGTCCTTATCCTGAATTAGACGGTAAAGATAAACATCCGCAAACCAGGCACTTATTGGGAGTGAATGAACAGGGTGATATAGAGGCTTATAGCCGCGTGTTAGCGCCCGATATTAGTTACCCTCAAGCGAGTATTGGCCGTGTTGCTGTTGCAAAATCTGCCCGTGGTCAGGGCGTGGCCAATCAATTAATGCAAAGTGCCATAGCCATTGCAAAACGGCATTGGCCAACAGACAATATTCAGATTGGGGCACAAGATTATTTACGTCATTTTTATCAACAACTTGGCTTTATTGTCAATTCAGATGTGTACCTTGAAGACGGCATTGAGCATCTTGATATGTTGTTAATTTATTAATGTAAGGAAAAATAATGTCAGATTACGCAATTAACACCCAGCAAATTGTTTGTGTCGCTCAATTTGTGGCTAAAGCAGGAAAACGTGATGAGTTAGTGGCGGTATTGGCAAGCTTGATCCCTGATACTCGTCGTGAATCTGGCTGTATTCGTTATGAACTGAATGTCAGTATTGATGACGACAATAAAGTCGCCTTTGTTGAAAAGTTTGTTGATCGTGCAGCATTTGATCAACATTGCGCCAAAGAGGCTATTCAACATTATTTTCACCATGTGATGCCTGAGTTGGTTGAATCACATCATGTTGAAGTGTTTAATCAAGTGATTGCTTAACCGGACTTTTTTACTGCACAGTTTATTATCCCCGTTTAACATTGGCAATCATCAGTTGAGATTGCCAATACGGTATTGCGTACACAAATATTGCACACACAAAAATGCCAGTCTTCACAGATTGGCATTTTTAATCATTTATACTGTTAAGCCGAAGCTTTTATATCAGAATGATTAGAAGTCGTAACGAGCACCGACAGTGAAGATGTTGTCATCTTCTAAATCAACAGTAGCTGTACCCACTTTATGGTCGCCTTCATACATAGCATAGTGACCATAAACTAAGGTTGACTTAGAGATACGGTAATCAGCACCCACAGTAATTTGAGTGATGTTTACGTCAGTACCAGTCGCTTCTTTAATATTTTTGTAGTAGCTACCAAAACCAGCTTCATCTTGACCGTATTCAGCTTTTAAGTTTACGCCGTTTAGGTTGTAAGATACGTTAAGGAAGAAAGAATCACCTTCTTGATCAGATGTTTGGCTTTCAGTGTTTTGGTATAAACCACCAAGCTTGAACTCACCTAGCTTAACTTGTGCCACACCACGATAAGCATCAATGCCACCAATAGTGTTATAAGCTGCAGCGACATAGTAAGGGTGTGCTTTAAGGCCTTTATCACCAATAGTTGCACTTAATGCATATTGATCATCATATGATTCTTTACCAGCATCATCTGTGTAGTTGTCTTCCATTAAATAAGTTGCGTTTAATGTAACTAAGCCACCAATCACTGGTGAATAGTACCAAATACCGTCAGCTTTACGTAACTGGCCACCAATCATACGATCGATATCTGCGTTGAAGTTACCAAATAAATCAATGCCACCTTCAGACTGTTTAAATACAGTATCGTTACGGCCGATTAACACTGTACCTGCGTCACTTTTTAAACCTAAGAACGTGTTACGCGCTTTAAATACAACTTCGTCACTGCCATTTTTGCCTTCAGTTTGAGTGGTATTTTCAACTTGGAATTCCATTTGGTATAACAGTTCAATACCGTTACCAAATTTTTCGCTACCTTTTACGCCTAAGTTAGAAAAGTTGTTTTCTAATACTGTGCCTTCTTTACGGTTTTGAGTAGTGGCACCTTGATCAGAATTAGTCACGGCTAAATCTAAACGACCATAGAAACTTGGGCCTTCAGCAAGTGTAGCGAAAGAAACTAATGTAAGTACAGATGCTACCGATGCAGAGATTAAGGTTTTTTTCATCTTTCATGCTCCCTAGAACGTTATGTTCTATATTCCATTTTTCATGGTTTTAGTTAGTGAAGTTTGTCGCAGATTCAATTCTGTAACAATCTGGTGCAGATTTTTACAGATTTGATACCTTCAGAGTGTGGCCTAGATCAAATAAACAAGGCCTACTTGAAATTTTGTGTATAAATCTGTGATAACTGCGACCATTTGTATAAAAAAATCACCATATGGCGTGGATCTACCTCTTTAGGGATGTTCCTATTCGATTAAAAATAGGCTAGCGCACAACCATAAAAAGTTGCAAAATTGTATGTTAGCCCATGTTAATTTAATCATTGTGAATATTCGATGTTAATTTTTATATCTTTAGTCTAATAAGGTTATAAATTAAGCATATTTTAATGTTTGTTGTGATAGGACACATTGACGCTAGGACATAAAGACATTTAGCTTAATCTGCCTCTGCTGAGTAATAGATTGCTATCAAACGGCTCTTTATCCTGCTATCTAGATGGTATGGTTTACCATAGATATAGGTACACTATTGACGTGTTAATCCTCCGGACAGCTTGATCTGTTAAGCAGCAATAAACCGATATTATTACTTTATCCCACATCCCATGTTTCATATCTCATATACCAAAACGAGTGAGCAGAATTACTCGCTATAAATACGAGCATGTGGTGCTTGTTATTAAACCAAAATGCACCCTTAACCAAATTCATCTAGAGTGAATTGTGACAAACGTTTAGCTTTGAGGATAAATCATATAAAATTGGCCGCGAAAATAGTCGTTAATTAGGGCGTAACCCATGTTGTCAGAATCTTATACTCATCGTTTTGCTGGTGTTGGCCGTTTGTATGGTCAAGCCGCACTAAAGACTTTTTCGCAAGCCCATGTTGTGGTTGTTGGTATTGGCGGTGTAGGCACATGGGTTGCCGAAGCATTAGCAAGAAGTGGGATAGGGCAGATTACGCTAATTGATTTAGATGATATTTGTGTTACCAACACCAATCGCCAAATACATGCATTAATTTCGACTATTGGCCAATCAAAAGTTGAGGTTATGGCAAAACGCATTGGCGAAATTAACCCAGAGTGTGTGGTTAATGAAGTAGAAGATTTTATTACCTTAGATAATCTTGCTGAGTATTTTAAGCCGGCCTCACAAGGTGGCAATATTGATTATGTGGTTGACTGTATTGATGCTGTAAAGCCTAAAGCAGGTTTAATCGCTTGGTGCAAGCGTAATAAAATTCCGCTAGTGACCATAGGTGGTGCTGGCGGACAAACCGATCCGACTTTAATTCAAGTGACTGATTTGGCTAAAACAGTACAAGATCCATTATTGGCAAAAGTGCGCAACATATTACGTAAAGATTACAATTTCACTAAAAATATTCAGCGCCGTTTTGCTGTAGATGCGGTGTTTTCGACCCAACATCTCGTCTATCCTCAAGCTGATGGCAGTGTATGCAACACTAAAGAAAATGCAGAAGGCAGTATGCGAATGGATTGCGCCTCCGGTTTTGGCGCCATTACTATGGTAACGGGAACGTTTGCGTTTGTTGCGGTTAGTCGTGTGCTGACTAAATTAGCCGCTAAACCCGCTTAACATTGTTGTGTAAATTTGTCGGTTATCTCGGCACACTAATCACGAACATTGGCCCACCTAGTGGTGACGTAGCAACATAACAGATATTACCCTTGAGCTGAGTCACCGCGTTAAACGCTGCCGCTAGCCCTAACCCTACTCCTCCTTTGTGACGAGCTGTGGTGAAGAAGGGTTCGAAAATATGTTCGACGATGTCATTAGGAATAACCGCGCCATTATTTTGAATTTCGATTTGGATACTGTCTGGCTCAGCAACGACATTGATGTGGATTTTCGCTTGCGAAACATCCTTAAACGCATGCAAAAAGGCATTTGATACCACATTAGTGATAGCTTGGCTTAATAAACTGGCATTATTATTAAGTTGCAACTGCTTATCCAAACTGGTGGTTATTTCGACGTCTTGCGGTGAAAATATCATTAATGTTGAATCAGTAATATCGCGTAATAGATTGCTCAAATTAAAGACGGTGTTTTTCTCGTGGCTTTGTTCTGCGGCAATAGATTTAAATTGTTGGATCAAATAACTGGCACGAGTGATATTACTGACGATTAACTGACTGCTTTGTTGGTATTGCTCTAAAATCCCATTAATTTGTTCTAAAGTGGCATCATCGCTATGGATTAATTTGATCAACTCTTCTATGTGAGACAATTGCGAGCTGGCAGCCGTTAAGCAAATACCGATAGGGGTATTAATTTCATGAGCTACGCCGGAAACTAACCCACCTAGTGCCGCCATTTTTTCTTTTTCAACCAGAACTTGTTGTGTTCGTTTTAACATTTGCAATGATTGTTCAAGTTCTCTGGTTTGTTCTTTTACCTGGCGCGCGAGCTCATCTTTATAGCTGCGTTCTAATAGCAGTAAGCGATCGCGATCTTCAAGTGCGTGCTGAAGATCGATTTTTGATTGGTGCAATGCTTGATAAGAGCCTCTTATTTGCCGTTGCATGGTATTAACCGCATCGGCTACCAAACTGAATTCATCATGTTGCGGCTTACGATTAAAATCCAAAGGAGTAAAGTCGTGGTCTAAGCTAATATCATCGCAATATTGGCTTAGTTGACGAAGATGTTTGGTCACATTGAACCACACCAGAAGCAAGATAAAGCCAGCCACTAAGAAGGTTTTGATCGCGTTGGATAATAAAATCAGTGTTGCTTTATCATACAAACGATCATATATGACATTTAGATCAGCTTGTACGATGAGTGTCCCAACAGGAATATGTTCATTATTGGTATAAATTAATGGGTATTGTTTCTCAATAACAGCCGTTTTCTTATATACACCAAAGTGCCATTCTTGATTCGTGTCATCACGGATAGAAATATAGTTTATGTCAGGTAATTGACTTAAACCACGGAGCTGCGTGTCGATTAAATGTTCATCTATTACCCATATACTGGCTGCCAGCACTTCTAAATTTACCGCTTCTATATTCGAAAAAACGCGATCAATTCTACTTACATCACTTTGATAATCACTTACGAGCTGATAAGCCGTCGTCACGAGGGTAATTAAAGAACTAAAGATCACGATAGAAAGCGTCAGTTTTCGAGCTATTGGACTTCGCAGTAACTGTTTTATGGATATCAGCATAGTTTCTTCATTGTGATTTATAAATAGGGAGGATCTACCGATGAAAGTATTTATTCTACAATGCATTTCGCCAGTGTTAGTTCGGGTTTCATACCTTGGTTCAAGCATAGCCTGATAGGCCATATATAGTATGAAAAAATAAATAAATATCAGCTAATCAATTATTTTTTCTGGCATATATTTTGCTTTGCCTTAGTAAGCTCAAAAATCTGACACTGCGGGTAAGCTATGATGAAAATGAAAGTAGGTTCAATAAAGTTATTGAATAGTAAGCGTTTGTTCGTAAGTTCTATGTCATGGCTTATTGTAACATGTGCTAGTTTATTGTTTGCGCCTAAAGATTTATTGGCGTTTTTATCGTTAGACCAACTCGTTAATCAATATGGTCAGTTTATTGGCTTAGGGTTGATTATGGGAGTGGCATATTTTTTAAGCCAGATTTTTGCCTTTGTCGTCGATGAGGCCATCGTATATTTACGTCAAAAACGTACCGTAGAAACTATTGACACAAAAGTGAAACTACTGGACCCTGCTGAAAGAGCCTTGCTACGGGAGTTCTTTTTACAAGGACAAACTATTTTAACCTTGCCACAAAATGAATTAGCGGTTAAAAATTTAGTTAATACCAGCATACTTGAAATGCTTGGAAACGAGCGTCACTATGCGATTCAAGGGCCAACGGCTGAATACAAAATTTCGATGCAAGCACGTAATTATTTAAATCGTGATGTACTCCGTTTACCAGCGGGTGAACCCAGTGCAGAAGAAATGAGTTACCTGATTAAAACGCGACCACATTTTATTAATGGATTGATTCAATCACGTAAGCATGCAGTGTAATACCAATTTCATTAAATATCTGTTCAATTCAGAGTCTCTCAGGTTTTTCAATTCAAGGCGTATTGATGTAGAAATGGTTGTTCCCTTTTTAATCGATACAACACAGAAGTGGAATACCTGAGAGACTCCATTCTGGCGGGTTTCAAAGTCCTTTATGCTTCGTTAGATGTTTTCAAAATAGAATCACTATTCGCTTCAATCATCTGCCTTGCCTACAGCACTTTGAACTCCCGCTGAAAGATCACATATTTAATAGGATTGGTATAATAGCGCGGAAAATAGTGCTGTAGATGAATAAAAAAGATGGGGGCGTATAAAGCCCCCATTCTGGCATAAAAACACATCATGTGTTTTGTCGCCAATCTATCATTCACAAGGAAGTATCCATATTGGATATGAATAATAAGCAGTAAAAAACTTAACCTATTAAGAGACTCACTTAGTAGGTGCAGACTTCACAATAAACATCCACATTAGATAAGACATTATTCCAAAGGTACAAAAAATTACCATCATAGAAAGTAATCCTATTGCGTTACCAAACATTAAATCTAACCAAAATGCCATGATATTTATCCTTTAGGTTGTGAAGACGTGATCATCATAAAGTCAAAATAACGTCGTTATACTGATCTTGATCAATCTTCAGCCGTCATGATGTTAACTTAGTGTAAAATTGCCAATTAGCTCACAAAAAAACACAATCCATCTCAATAGAGGGTGATGAATGACTTTTGACCAATTGAGTGTTTTTTATAGAAAATAATAGGTAAAGGGCTTGCCATTATTAAATGCAACGGTATAATCGCCAGCACTTAATCGTGACAATGATTGTTACGAAAAGTATTGTTTGGTTAGGATTAAATTACGAGTGTTGTTTTGCAAAGATATTTGGATTTCTCAGATTACTTTGCAAAGCTAACATAGCTACTAAGTCTTTGCCTGAGTGATGAAATTGGTATACATGGGGGATTCAAAATTCGCAGCGTGTACTCAACATAACTCAGTAAGTTGTTGATTGACTTAGTTAATAGATATTTATTAACGTTCAAAACCCTTGCAAAGATTTGCAAAGTTTTTTAGATTGATAATTATGTGCCTGTTCAATAACATTAGTTACCAACAGGGTTAAAAACACATAAAGTAGGTACGATGAAATTGGTTTGGTTTTGCAAAGATATTTGGTCTTTTTTAGATAACTTTGCAAAGCTAAATATAGCTTCAAAGCCTTTGCCTGAGTGATGAAATTGGTATACATGGGGGATTCAAAATTCGCAGCGTGTACTCAACATAACTCAGTAAGTTGTTGATTGAATTAGTTAATAGATATTTATTAACGTTCAAAACCCTTGCAAAGATTTGCAAAGTTTTTTAGATTGATAATTATGTGCCTGTTCAATAACATTAGTTACCAACAGGGTTAAAAACACATAAAGTAGGTACGATGGAATTGGTTTGGTTTTGCAAAGATATTTGGTCTTTTTTAGATAACTTTGCAAAGCTAAATATAGCTTCAAAGCCTTTGCCTGAGTGATGAAATTGGTATACATGGGGGATTCAAAATCCCCTGCTTCGCGGCGTGTCGGTTCGAGTCCGACCTCAGGTACCATTATTTAAAGCCCTGTTCTTAATCGAACGGGGATTTTTTTATGCTTATAAATCAATGGTAAAAATACAAGATTGTTACTTTAATGCGTCAACAAGCTTTTGCATCCTTTAGTAGATAAATTGACATGTTTACTTTCACAGCAGGATCGCTTCGTTAATCGGTTGAGATACTGACTTCAAATATTTCTAAATCCTGCCAATAGCACACAAAGTTTTGTTCCCATATAGGGTAAAACTCCATTGCGGCATCCAGTAATATTTCGCCATTAATGCTTTGAAACACGCCAAAGTTAAAATCAAAGTCCAACGCCTTTACGAGTTCGGCATAGCCACCGTGACCGACAAAACAGAACTCGGTGATGTAACACAGGTTCCAATGTTCAGCCATCTTTTCTAGCCTGATTTCGACTGGATGAAACCCACCATGTTCTGAGCTGTAGTTTGGATCTCTAAAGTTAATGGTTAATGCATCATGAGTGGTGTTACTAATCAGCTTGGTTAACGGCAGCAGTAAGCTATCGGAAACAGGCAAGGCCAGTTCCTTATTAATAGTATTCATTTTGTTATCTCACAGAGTTTAGAAGAGTTCGGGTTGATTTTGACGTAAGCTGGTAAAGCGATTTAGGCCGATAATCACATGGTCGATGACTTCAATGTTGAGCACCTTGGCGCATTCAATCACCTTATGAGTAAAGTTAAGGTCACTTGTACTAGGCGTTGGATCGCCAGAAGGGTGGTTATGAACAAGGATTATCCCCGGCATATTGAGTATGACGGCCGTTCTGAGAACCTCCGATGGACGCATGCTGATACTGTTGATGCAACCTGTGGCAACGACTTCAACGCAGTTGATAGCACGTTGGGTGGTGAGGTTAGCCACGATAAACACTTCCTTTGTTTCATATTTTAGGTAATCAAATACCTTTGCAGCATCTTCAGGTCGAAGCAGTGTCTTCTCTGCCAATTCACACTGACTTTCTCTGAACTGATACTTAACGTTAATTTCGCGTATTAATGCCATTGGCTTACCCTTACAAATAGCTTAAGCGGAGAGGGGATTACTAATCCCCCCCTCAAATAGGATTACTTGGTTTTGCTGGGTTCAGTTTTTAGTGGCTGATTACCTTTCTCTTTCTTACTTGGGAACTTAGGAGGTGGTGCAAGTAAGAATGTATCTAGCTCGCCTTTTTCTACCGCATCGATAATGACTTTAATGGTGTCTGGTAGTTTGGCTTTATCACCTACATCAATGGCGGGTTTATCTTTAACCAGCTCTATGGGCTTACCGCTAATACGGACTTCAAGATAGTAATGTTCCTCACTGTCATAGAACCAAGGGCGAACGTTATAACGACGGCGTATCTTCTTACGCTCACCTGTTTCAGGGTCTTTGATGCTCTTTTCACGGTAGGCTTCAAACTCTTTACCTTCAACGAAGCATTCGGCCATTTCTAATTGCTGCTTAAGCTTTTCTAATAAGCGTATGCGTTTACTCACCACCGGTGGCTTGGTCACAATTTCAGGGCGAGCGATTACCTTGAGCGAACTCAATAATGTGGTCATAGGATGTTCCTTTATGGGTGGGGGTTAGCGAATAAAGCCGATGTGGCCTTTTGCTTGTTTACGGTTGTTTTCTTCAGCCAGTAACGTAATGGCCGTCGTTCTATGGTTGTGATTCGGTTGAAATACCATGCGCCTTGCTAGGATAGCGAAGTCACCTGGGGTTAACTGGTTTAGCGTGTGAAGTTGGTCTTTCTCTGAATGAGTCAACTTAGTAATACCAAGTACCTGTCGGTACATCGTATGTCTCTGTGCTTCGGTGAGGTAGTCACACATTAACTTGAAGTCAAAGCGTCGCATCACAGCACTGTCGATTGATGCGAGTGCGTTAGTTGCAGCAAACACAGGAACGCTGTTGCATTCAAGTTGAGATAGCAGCTCATTGATAAGTTGTACTTCATACTGCGCTTGAGCGCTCTCACGCTTGCTCAGTAAGCTATCGACTTCATCAAATAGCATTAGCTTGTTTTCTCTATGTGCTTCTTTAAAGAGCGCTGCAATGTTCTGTTCACTCTCACCAACGTATTTACTCAGAACGTCAGAGCACTTGATGTGCATGATGTCCAATCCATGCGTTTCAGCCAAATGATGAACCCAGCCTGTCTTCCCTGTACCTGCTGGACCACTTAATAACACCCTTAACGGCAGACCATTTTCAATCGCGTCATCGATATCACTAATGATGGTTTCAGCATCTTGCCCATTTGTGGTGGTAAGGTTTAAGCAACTTGGGTCAAAATTCAGCTGCCCCTCGTATTGCGGTAGTGGTTGCTCTTCACCACAAGCTTCAAGCATGGCATCCACGACTTCCAATACCACAGTTTCAGCGTGTTCACCTGTTAAGGCCAACGCATTGGCAACATGAGCCGCATTAGCAATAAAGGCTGGCGCGGCTTTTGTTTTATAAGCCAGCTCTAAGCGAAAGGCATCAGATACCTTAAGTTGCTTGAGCATGGCTTTACTCATCGAATAAGCAAAGGATTCATCAGGGACGGGGATGTCCATCACCAACTTAAATCGCCTGATATAACTGGGCTCCAATATCGATATATGATTGGTTATCCAAATGGTCGGTACGGGGTTTGTTTCAAGTAAACGCATTAACCCCTCTTTGGAGTAATGCTCGTCGGCATGCTTAAACACGCTTTCACACTCATCAACCAGTAAGAGGCTTCCATCTGTACCATTCAACAAACTTTGCATCAGGTTAAGGTAGCTAATCCGCTGGCTAGTAGGCTGTTTACTCAAGAACTCATTCGTTATATTGCCATCTTCAAACTGCACACTTTGTACTTCTAGTAGGCTACGCTTTAGTGACTTTGCCAAGGTACGTGAAAGCTCGGTCTTACCCGTACCTGCTGGACCATAAAGTAAAATGTTAACCCCTGTTAGGCTCTGCTTGGTTGCAGCTTTGAGGTACCGACACACTAAGTCGGCATTAACATGTTCAAACTGCTTAAGGGTGAACTTTGCTGCTGGACTGCGTTTTATAATGGGCTCAATAAATGCCTCACGGCTAGTCAATTTCTGAGTGACCAATATTCTTTTGTATGGAGTTGGTAGTGTCAAACGGTAAGGTAAATGTAATAACCCATCTTCAATAAGGTTATTCTCAACTAAAGGCTGAAGTTGTTGTTCAATGGCGTAACGGTCCAGCTCAGTCTCTTGCTCAAGCGTATGGATCAGAATGTCTGAATCATGGTCAGATAACAGACTAAGAAGCTCATTTAGACCAAGGTTGGCATTCATTAAGATAATGAGTGTTATCACCGATTTCATCTTTAAATCTAGCTTAAACAAATCGCAGATAAACTCGGCGTTATGGTGCACTGTCTGGGTGATGGTAGGGTGTGTATCCTTTACTGGGAACTCTTCTAGGGTACTTTCTATATCGTAATTAATGCCGTGCTGAAGCTTGATACCCACCAAGGCCGCTACAACTTGCGAGGGAACATATTCAAAGCCATAGCGCATTGCTGTTGTCAGTAAGGTTTCGGCAACCTGAGTAGATAGATAGTAACAATGATTGGCACGCTTAACGTTTAACTTGGGCTTTATCATTGGCGTCAGCGTCCCCGTTTGGTCTGCTTGAGTGGTGGTGTGTAATCCAACACGGATGCGGCCTGTTTCATAAAGGCATTGTCGCGTTTGTCATAAATGGTTGTTGTGCTGATATCGGCATGACCTGCCATTTGACGCACGGTATTGATATCCACATTTTGCTCAAGTAAACGAGTAATAAAGGTTCGGCGTAAATCATGGGGCGACACGTTATCTACCCCTAGTTCATACAAGGTGTCTTTCACTAAGCGATAGAGTGAGGTTGGGCTTGTTGGTACGCCAAGCGTTAACTTACCAGTGAGTGTTGATTTACACAGTAGATAACCATGTTGACGGCTACGCACTTTGACCCATGCCTGCAGATTTTCCTCTACCCACACAGGCAAAAACAAGGTGCGGCTTTTATTGCCTTTCCCAGCTGCGACTACCAGTGAATGAGTTACGTTATCGTAGTCATGTAACATCAGCGCTGACAGCTCACTGCGACGTAATCCCGTACCCAGAAACAAGCTGAAAATGGCAAGGTTACGCATAGCTAACGTGCTTCTTTGAGACTTGAAATACGTGAATACCGCCGTCACTTGTTCTGTACTTAACGGCGTACCTAAATGTTCCCCGTGTTTAACTTGGTTAATGGTCTGTAAGTTGGCGACTTGTGATAACTCCGCTTTATCCATTAATGCAGCAACTTTAACGATATTCTTAATCGATATCATGGCGCGGTTAATAGAACGTGGAGACCACTTAGCATGTGTCATGACAGCACGTATTTGTAAGGCTTGTTGATAGTCAATCTGGCATAGCTTGTCGTCGAGCATAGAATCTTGCCACTGCATTAGCCGTGCAATGCTGCGCATCTGTGAGCTGATAGAGCGTTGACTGTTAACAGACAGGCGGCTCAAATACAACGCATAGGGGGTCGCTGTAGTCATAGAGAACTCCAGTAGGGTAAATAGTTTGATTTGTGTTTAGAGGGTTGAATGATAAGAGAAAAGTGATACTAGAAACACGTTCATAATATCACTTTTCGGACTGGATTTCAGTGGCTGTTTTTGACACGGTTAGGAAGCATAAACTATTTCTTATTTGTATTTTTTAACTGTTTCATTAGTTTGGATACTTCACTTTTTTCTCCTAATTTAGGTGAGGGGCTCTGTTCTTCTTTATGTTTCACTGTAGTTCTTTTGGGTTTTCCCCATTTTAAGTTTAATTTAGAGTTAACAACTCCAATATTTAAAACTATATGAACGTATTCAGTTGTGATGCTATTTGGGGCGGGCAGGCTTTTATTAAGGCAAAAATTAATATTTACTTGAGTTAACGTTAACAAAGCGAAGTCATGTAACTTAGTTAGGATTTTCAATAAATCACAGTTTTTTTTGAGGCTTATATTTTGTTTGTTGAGTAGTTGTAAGAGATTGTATTTGGGTTTTTTAAATTGTTGTGGATGCAGGCCAGAGCTTGATTGGCTAAAATATATTCCACCATTACTTCCGAAATTGTCGGTCTTAAATTGATTTTTTATGGAGAAAACTTGTTGATCAATCCAATTCTCTTGGTTTACCCAGTGTTCGAACAGGAACAAGGCCACTTTTAGCTCATCAATATCCAATGTCGGTGTTGATATCAAGTTCATAACATGTTGAGCATTTTTTATGCTTGCTTTGGCGTACCTAGCTAAATCAGCTGATTCGACAGACGGCATGTGTTCCTTAAGTAGTCTGCGGTCGGACAAGCGTTTTTCCAATAAGATGGGATTGTTTTCCGTTCCAATAAGGCCCTGAGTTTTATAAATATCTTCCATCTATTTATCCATTTGATTTTGAAGGTTATTTTTATTCGATTTTGTGTTTTATTACATCTCAAATTAAAAAAAATAATGGTTAAAGCAAGGTGTCCATCCAATATAGTCTGCGCTCCATCTCAATTCCATCTAATTTTTAGCCGAATCCATTAAGCTCTAGTGTATTAGTTTTTTTTATCTGATATCAGCACTAGAATTACTCATACTTAACCTTATGAAATATGGTGTTTTTTTGGTTTTTTTGGTTTTTTTTAAATGTACTCCAACTTTTTTTTCATTACTTCTGATCAGAAAAAAATACATTAGTTAGAGGGAATACAACCTATTGATAATCCTTATTATTGATACCTATGTAGAGTGATTTCCACTCTACATCGAAGATTTTGTATAAACAATTGAACTGAGGAGCATCAAATGGAACAAGCTAATAAGAGTATTTTACTGGACGTCAATCAGGTTGCAGGTGAAGGGAGGCAAGATTTAAGTGATGGAACAAGTGCTCCTAAAGTTGGTGAAAGCGATATTCCTGAAATTATTACTGGTGAACAAAAGTCTATCGGGCTTGGTAATCCCAAGTATAAGCCAACTCAGGAAGAGGTAAATGACACAATTGTAAATCTTTCCAATACATTTGCAGAATTTAAGTATTGGCTATTTCTAATATACATCCATGAAATGTATAAGTATCCTCCTTATAACTGTAAATCAATAAATGAATTTGTGGGGAAGCATTTAACTATTTCACGTGCAACGGTTTATCGAGTGATTGTCGAAATTAGTATTAATTACTCTATATATGGTAGTTATAACTGGCGTTCTCCAAAAATCAATTCCAATATTTGCCAGAAGCTTAATCGTGTTTTAGTTACTCAAGGTTTGAACCAACTCAAAGATTTCTGGTTGAAGTTAAATTGTAAACTAGATAAGCCTATGACGGCTAAAATTGTAGAGCAACAAATTTTTCATTATGGGAGGTTTAAATGCCTTTCAGGCAATGAAACACATAAAAGTGAACTAAAAGTACCTAATCATATTAAACCACAAAGTATTCAGAGTTTTGAAAGTAAATTTGGTGAGGATGGTTCTATTTATCCTGATAAGGATTATTTACCTTACGGAGACGAAAATCATGAATCCGATGATGAACTCGATGATGAATACGATGATGAATCTGATGATGAATACGATGATGAATACGATGATGAATCTGATGATGAATCCGATGATGAACTCGATGATGAATCCGATAATGAATCCGATGATGAATCCGATGATGAATCCGATGATGAATCCGATGATGAATCCGATGATGAATCCGATGATGAA
>NZ_JBEOPL010000021.1:0-94441 GCF_040310065.1 Shewanella sp. TB7-MNA-CIBAN-0143 | reverse complement strand
TAAGAAGTCTGAAACAGAAACAAGAAATGCAGCTTAAAATTTAAGTAAAGAGTGCCAACTACCTTGAAAAACACCGATCCCTTAAAAGTGTCTTTCCAAATCAACTCAGTTTTAGAGATGCTTCTTCTCATATCATCAACAAACTGACTAATATGCCGTTATACGCACCAGGAGATGTGCCGAAACTGATTTTGGATATAGAAAGGAATGCGAAGCAATTTAAGTTGGAAGGTAAGCGAGAAAGAAGTTACCCGCGCTGCTTAAAAGTGAGTAAAAATGGTTATCCAGTCGCAAAAATAAAAAATGCCGCTCACCTTAAGAGAACGGCATTACGCGCTGTTTTTCATTGTAAATAAACTTGTTTTATTACTATATTAGTTTTCAGAAATCGTTCCTGCTCCACCACCTGAACCGCCACCAAAACCTGTAGCACCAGGTGCTGGTGCAGCACCAAATCCACCACCACCGGAAGTTTGTGTTTCTTCTACGACTTCTGCCACTATGGATGGGTCAATACCGTTGGCAAGTGCGACAGCTAAAATATCATCAGGGGGCATACCTGCAACTGCAGCAGCCTTCAATGCTTGCTTAATCAGCTCTTCATTGCCATTAGCGGCTTGGATTTCTATAGATAATTGCTGTGCTTGCTCTGAAATCGGAGCATTTTGAGTGCTAGAGGTTAACGTATCTTCAGCTATAACACTGGCAGACATGCTCGTTGTAAATAATGCTGAAACGAATAATAGGGTTAATTTATTTTTGCGCATTATTCTGCCTCGCTATTTGGTGAATGATTAAAATAGTTCAGTTGCAATGCACTGATCCATGTTCGTGTTGCATTAATTGGAATTATACTACTGAAATTTTGTACAGCATACAATCCATTCCCTTGTAAACCATCGATGTTCATGAGTGAAAAGTGTTCACCTATAACAGCTGACTCTACCTGTGGTGCGATGATTTTAATACCAATACTATGACAAATTTGAATCACTGTTTGCACAAAAAATCGCGTATCAGCCTGAGCTATATCGCGCACGTAACTAGGATCAATCTTAATATAATCAATGTTTAAGTTTCTAATATAGCAAAACGAACTCAAACTAGACCCAAAACGTTCAATGGCAATATCAATATCTAATTGTTTTGCTCGGCGAATAAAACTCTCTGTCGATTCAAGCGAAAGCATTGCGCCAGACTCGTTAAATTCATACAAAAGTGGTGGAAGCGTTTTATGCATTTTTTGGTATAAATCAAACAACCAATCGGTAAACACCGGATTATGCAGCGCACGATTACTAATATTAATGGCTACGCGGGTGTGTTCAATGTGTTGCAGCTTATAAAAAATAAAGCACACAACAGCTTGTTCGAGTTCTTGTAACACGCCCAATCTTTCTGCCATGGCAAACACATCTAAAGTCGATAGTGTTTCACCCGCTATTTTAAAGCGCACAAACGACTCAACATACAAAATAGATTGATTTTCATCCACCACAGGCTGCAACATTAGATCGAATAATTTATCTAACGGAATACACTTAATTGCAAAATCTTTACTATTAGAATGATTAATTTCGTCTTTAAAATACTGAGTAAACTGGGTCAAAATACCCACCCATTCCTCACGTGAATGATTCTTTTGCATGCCCTTAGCAGAAACCAACCCCATAGGGTTATCAGCATATTGATTATGCACCAGTTGGTTATCTAAACGCATTACCACATCAGCAAAGTCTTCTTGGTGATTTACACGGGTGAGACTATGTTTTGCAAAGCCATTACTAAAACGCGACGAGCTTTCTATTAAAATACAAGAGGCTATTTGCTGATCGACTTCTTTGGCGGCATCTTCAGTAAGTAAGCTTAAAAAAGCAAATTCTGAGCCTGAAATGCGGTATAAGGTTGCTTCTTGCAAACTATTCATTTGTTCACTAAAAAGCTGCGCACCAGATAAAATATAGTCATCTCCGCTGCCATAACCATCGTTGTCATTAACCTGCTTTAAAGAGGTCATCGACAATAAGCCTAAATAAAAACGGTTACCGTGTTGCTCATATTCAGCTTGAATTGACTCAAACTTCTTTAACAACGCGCGGCGATTAGGTAAACCAGTATGCGAGTCAATATAAACCTCCTTCGACAAGGCTTCAGCCAATTGAGTTTGTTCATTAAACGAGCGCTGAATATTCTCAATCATGCGGTTAATCGCATTCACTAGCGTGCGTAACTCAGAGGTGAAAGGCTTAATAGGATTAAGCTCAAAGCGCTTTTGAATGACCGACTCAGCCTGTTTTTCAATACTACTCAGTGGGGTCAACACCGCTTTTAGAATAAAGTAAGCACATAAAAGTGCAATAACCAGTTGAAATAATGCAGAGGTTAAATTACTAACCGCGTGATCCCATAAACTTTTATATGAGGTACCCGCATGCGATTGCACTTCTAATTTACCTGCAATATGCCAACCATCACTCACTTCACTTGTCATTATCGGAGGATGCAGGGTAAACCAGTTAATAAACCACTGTGGAACAGCAAAATTACCTTGAGGATTATTGCGCTCAAATAAGACTTTGCCGTCCAGGTCGGTAAAAATAATATGTTGGTAATAGCCTGAATCGAAAATAGCATTAGTCATTGTCTCGGCAATCACCAAACCTTCTTCATCCATATAAGGTGAGATAGATAAACCTAAACTGTGCGCTGCTGCTTGCGCGTGAGATGCTAACTGTTCATTTAAATAGCCACGCATGTTCGATACGTTATTATATAACGCTGCTCCAAAGCTAAATATAGATAAACAACCTATCAGCAGATAAAGCTGTAGCCGCAAAGACATTCCTTTTATAAACATTGTTTGCTCCAGATCCTTTTGTAACGATTACTCGCCATTCTCAATACGATTAACTAAGTCAGTCCAACTTTTAGTGCCACTGCTAGTGGGTTTGTTGCTGCCCAACCCTTGTGTCTTCGCTAACCATAACCCTTGACCATTAAATGAATAAATTGGTTTTAAATCTCGTCGTTGGTTAGCGGGTAAAATTTTCGATTTTAAATTATCTAACACTAAAGGCATCGCCTTTGGGTCTTCGAAGTAAATCAACACCATATGAGGCTCGTTAATCAATAACGCACGCACATACATCAGGCGCATTTTGCTCTCATCAACACCCATAGCCTTTAAGGTAAAATACTTAAAGATGGCAAAGTCTTCACAATCGCCACCTTTAGTACCTAACGATTCAAGCGGTGTGGCCCAATAGTCACTTTTATGCCAATGGTCGCTATCACTCACAAATCGAATCCGCCTATTAGCAAATTGATTAGTTAAATTAAGCTTGGCGTAATCGCTCAATGTCACGCCTTCATTTATGGTGTCACGCCAGTCACTAAAATCTTCAATTCTTTCTGAGCCATAGCGCTGCTCGACTTGAGTAAAAAAATCAGTGGTAAATAAATCGTCAGTTATGGTGGCAACACACACAGCCGAAAACACCAATGACATAAAAAGCCAGTGGCGATATTTGTTGCAACAAAACAAAATGAGCCTAATACGTAAATCCTATTAAAATGATGGTTAATAATGACAATGCAATTAATTAACAAAAATTTATTCAATAACGGCCCATATCAAAAACTAGTAAAACGCGAATCGACAATAAAATGACACAACTAGCTTGTTCTATGTTTGAGTATACACAAACATAGAACAAGCTGTAAAAAATACATCAAATGAATCATGTCTAATTCATAACCTAGTTTGGTTTGTTGATAGTGAATATTGTCAGCGTCAAATTGTTGGCATGGTTATTGTTATGTAATAAGTTATAAATTAATGTTGATCATTTTCATAGATAGAATGATTTTTAGTTTAGATAACGCCTGATAGTGAAGTTTAGTATTATAACTAATAATAACAGTGTCTTACGTGTTTGATTTTTTGGTTTTTGATATGTTTCTTTAATAATGCATACACAATAAGCCTATTTTATAGGCACAAAAAAAGTGCATGATTTTATTTTTAATAATCGTTATGGTGCATGAAGTAACAATGTAAAGAGATCCTTAAAGCTTGAGTTGATTGTTAAATGAGCTATTTTACTGTTGTGCTAATGTAAAAGTAATTTGAATTTAAGCTAATACTAAAAAGTAACTTCCCAGTATTTTGATTTTTGGTTTAACATTTCGTCAAATAATCGACAAAAAGCAGGAGGTGTCAAAAAACTGTCATTAAGTTGCTGTATATCATATACTCGTAACATTATTAAAGATGAATAATACAAAATAGAAAGTAGAAATGGAAAATTTAAGCAAGGAATGAAGTCTACGAAAATAGTACTGAAACCATAAATGCTATGATTTGTTTGATATTTTACTGGTTTTTTTCTCATTTCTATGTTCGTCCGATAGAGTAGAAAGAGATACTTTTCTACTTTTTCGCTTAGTGCATAAAATGTTAACAATTTGAAATGAATCATAGCAATCTGGAAGCTGTAATCTAGTGGCGGTAGCGTGTCTTTTTTTCTAGTGTTTGCTATCGTCAACTTCAATTATAGAGCTCAGTTAAGAGAGATAATTTGAAGGACTAGATAGACAGTTCCGACTTTGATTAAAATCATTATCTTAAAGTTTTGTCATTGGAGTTTAACTTTAAATGTTTCTTTGCTCACACGGTTTACTAGGGCAGATTTGCAGTCATCTTTTACCGGTCAATAGAACTTGAGCTTTAGGAAATATGCGAAGAAAAGGTTTGTAAATCATAAGCGAGATAATAAATACTAATATTGGACTGCTGACGAAGAGTGCTACATAACTGTATGTCATTGGTTCAATATGAAGCTTCTTTGCTATAATCCATATAAAACTGATTATTAGAGTATGTGAGCAAAATGTAAAAAATATAACTGAACTATATTTACCTATGTTAAATTTTTTCGTTAAAAAACAAGCTATATTCCAAAATATTATAGCTCCAAAAACTCTAGATGTTATAGAAATTATAGTGAGTAATTCGTCCGGTAAGTTTTCCGGTTTAATAATTATTAATAAGTTTGTTGAAATAATTAACAAAATCAAACTCGTAGTGAACAATAATTTACTTTCAAAGCTTTCGATATAAAAGTTTTTATTTTTGGCAATAATCATACCAAGGAAAAAGAAGATGATTATTTTATCATTTATAAATAAGTAATTATTTAAATCAAATATTGATAATGTTATAAGTAAGAATGTTGTAATAATTGATTTCACTCCAGATGTTAACCTTAATAAGATAAATGCTAGAGTTACACATACGAATATGTCTCTTAAAAAATATAATGGCATGATTCCTGGTGTGTCGTATATTGATAATAAATAGTTTAAAATATTTTTATCTTCTAGCGGGGATGTGCCTAACATTAAATCCTTAGTAAGCGATAAAAAATTCCATGCAACTAAAGGAACTAAAAGAGTTAGCATTTTATTTCTTAATAATCGAGTATATTTATATTTTGAAATGGAAGTTACGATAAGGTAACCACTAACAATACTTAGCAAAGGAACACTAGACCTTCCAATGAGATTGCTTACCAACATAATAAAATAATCTTCGAAATTATTTACATCTGTTATTTCGCCATATAGAGGTGGAAAATGTACATAAATCAAACTTAAAATGCAAATTACGCGAGCAGTTGAGATTTTCTTAGATAGTGAGTTTTTCATGATTTAATAACAAATTCATTATACATTTTCGTTGATACTATTTCTTTAACTAACATAATTCAAGTAAAAATTAATAATTATGAATGACTATAAGTTGTTAAGAACAGATGTTATCTTAATATTTGTTGTATTTTCTTTCTTTTTCTCATTAGTATTTAATTCAACTATTGGTTCTTTAGCTGCGTTGATGTTTATTGTTTGTGGCGGTTCTATTTTGATTAATAATATTAGTGAGAGCTATCGAATCTTGTTGAGATATAGGGCGTTATTGATTATCCCATGTCTTGCTATAGTATCATCTTTTTGGTCTGATACTTCCATGATTGCATTTAGAGGTGGAGTTCAATTATTATTAACAACTGTATTTTCAATAGTGTTGATCTGCCGCGTAGATAAAAATTTACTGCTAAACTGTTTGGTTTTTACGTTTATTATTGCAATGGGCGCAAGTCTTGCTTCCAATCGTGTTGCATTAAATGGAATGACTGGTGAAATAAGTTTAATTGGAATATTTTCAAGTAAGAATTATTTGGCTATACATACGGCTATTGGGGTTGGTGTTGGTGTTGTTATGTATTTTTATAGTGAAAAAACCAATAGATTATCACGTATTCTAGGCGGATTTTTGTTATTCCTTGCTGTATTAGTTCTATTAAAAGCAAAATCATTTGGCACCACATTATCAGTATCTATGTCGTTATTTTTAATGTATTTATTTATGTGGTACCAAACTAAAAATATTACATTTTATTTGAGATTAAATGTTAATTTTTTTATGGTGGCAATACTTATTTCAATTATTGGAATAGCGATTTATTCATTGACTCAAAGTTTTTTTGACGAATTTATGTATGATATCGGGAAGGATCCTACATTAACAGGAAGAACTTATATATGGGAGAGAGGTTTAGATTTGATTTCTGAAAACCCTATATTAGGTTCTGGGTATCAAAGTGTTTTCGTTATAAATAATATGGTTGCTGAAGATATCTGGGAGTACGCGAAAGTAGAGTCAGGTTCGGGATTTAACTTTCATAATATGTTTATTAATATATGGGTTGAATTAGGTTTTGTTGGTTTTTTTATCTATGTAGTAGGCCTTATTCTACTTATAAAAAAACTTTATAAAAACTATGACTTTACAAATCCATTATTGGTTTTGTCAATATTTGTTTTCTTCTTTTTCTTTACGCAATCTTTCCTTGAAGCTGTTCTGTTAAGACAATTTACATTAGCTCAGTTTCTGATTTGTTTGGCTTGGATTTCATTTAGTTCTGTAAGCAGGAGAATTGTTAATGTTGCATGATGTTGGTAAAAAAGTAATTATTTTTGGTGGTTCAGGTTTTATTGGTAACCATTTGATCTGTTCATTGGATAATACGGTAGACACAATAATATCTATTGATATCAAACCGCCAAAAAATATTGTGAAAAATGTTGAATATATTCAGGCTGATGTACGAGATTTAGCATCTTTAAAGGTGTATAAAAATATTGATGTTATTTATAATTTAGCTGCAATCCACACTACGCCGGGACATGAACATCATGAATACTATGAAACTAATATAGTTGGTGCAATTGAAGTATGTAAATATGCTAAAAAATGCAATATAAAAGAAATTGTTTTCACGAGTTCAATTTCTGTATATGGTCCTGGTGAAGATCAAAAAGTAGAAACTACGGCCTTAAAGCCTACATCCTCTTATGGTTATTCTAAAAAGATAGCTGAAAGAATCCATCGTGATTGGCAACAATTCGATAGTAATTATAAATTGACAATTGTCAGACCTGCTGTCGTTTTTGGTCACGGGGAAGGAGGTAATTTCACTCGATTAGCTACGTTATTGTCTAAAGGTTGGTTTATTTACCCTGGACGTAAAGATACGATCAAAGCATGTATTTACGTTGGTGATTTGCTCAATGCCATCGAATTCGCCAGAGGGGCTCATAATGATGAAGTTACTTTTAATGGTGCTTACCATCATGGCTATACCTTGGAGGATATTATTAACACATTCACGAAAGAACATTTCCCAAAAGTTAACACATTTCTTGTCCCCAAGTTTATTGTGTTGGCAGCGGCTAAAGCATTCAGATTATTCAATGCATTAAATATTGGAATTCACCCAGATAGAGTGATGAAATTGGTGCAATCAACCAACATATACCCTCAGTGGCTAGTGGATAATGGTAAAACATTTGATGATGGACTTGTTAGAGCATTAGCAGAGTGGAAAAAGGACTCATCAGGAACTTTTAAGTAATGGATAAACAAAAAATTCTGATCATTATTCCTTGCTTAAACGAAGCAGAACATATCGGTCGATTATTACAACAATTTTGTAAAAATAAGAATAGTTTAATCATTGTTGCGGATGGTGGAAGTTCAGATGGTACTCAGCAGATAGTCAAAGATTGTATCATTGTAAATTCTAATATTAAGTTGATTTTTAACGAAAAGAAAATTCAAAGTGCCGGTATAAACCTTGCTATTAAGTTTTTTGGGTTTGATAGTAAATATTTTATTCGTATTGATGCACATGCCGATTATCCTGATAACTTTGTAACTGAGTTAATTCAGTCGGCTGAAGTAACGGATGCAGATTCTGTGGTAATAGCAATGGATACCGTCGGTAAAACAGCTATGCAGAATATGTTTGCTATAACGCAAAACTCAAAACTAGGTAATGGCGGTTCGGCACATCGTAATATTAGCAATGAGGGGAAGTGGGTAGAACATGGTCATCATGCTTTAATGCGTGTTTCTGCTTTCACTGATGTTGGTGGTTATGATGAATTATTCGTTGCAAACGAAGATGCTGAATTAGATTTTAGATTAATTAAAGCAGGATTTAAAATTTGGCTAACATCATCAACCTTTATGACTTACTATCCTAGAAGTGATTTTATAGGGCTATTTAAACAATATTACCGCTATGGAATAGGTCGTGCTTCTAATGTTATTAAACATAAACAAATCCCAAAAATTCGACAACTTATACCACTGTCTGTTCTCCCAACATTACTACTTTGCTTATTATTTCCAATAAATATAATTTTTGCATTACCATTTATAAGTTGGTTAGGCCTGTGTTTAGCTTATGGTGTTTTACTGTCAATTCAGAATAAAAAATTATTTATTGTTTTGTCTGGACCAACTGCTGCACTTATGCATTTGGGTTGGTCGGCTGGATTCTGCAGAAAATTAATTTCAAAAATTTTATATAGATAGGATTCGTTATGGAAGTATGTATTGGCATCTGTACCTATAAAAGACCTGAAATTAGGTTAACTTTAGAGTCTATTCGTGCACAAGTTATACCTAAAGATGTCACAATTACAATAGTTGTTGCTGATAATGATGAAACGGCTTGTGCAAGAGAATATATCGAAGGCTTAGCGTTAGAATTAAAGTTGACTTTAAAATATATTCATGCGCCTAAGCGAAATATTTCTATTGCTAGAAATGCTTGTCTAGATCATACAACGAGCCCAATGTTTTTAACTATTGATGATGATCAGGTAGCATCAAATAATTGGCTTTCATTGATGCTGAAAAAATTAGAAACTGAAAATGCTGATGTTGTTTTTGGTCCTGTAAATGCAATTTATCAAGAGCATACACCTAAATGGATACTTAACAATGACTTTCATTCGCATAAACCTGTGTTCATTAATAATGAAATTCAGACGGGGTATACTGGGAATACTTTAATAAATTTATCCAAAGCTGATGGTTTACGTTTTAATTTAGATTATGGAAGAACTGGTGGTGAAGACACAGATTTTTTTTATAAAATGTATGAAAGTGGCGCTAAATTAGTTTTCGAACCTATGGCGATTGTTGAAGAGCCTGTTCCAGAAAATAGACTTACCAAAAAATGGATTTTGAAAAGAAAGCTTCGAATGGGTCAGTCTTTTGGACAGTTAAATTTAGATTATAATCGTGGTTTAAATCAATTTAAATGTTTTATAATATCGTTATCAAAATTAACGTATTGCTTTGCTCTTTGTTTATTACATTTGTTTAATAATGATAAATTTCACTTTTGGTTAATGCGCGGAACCTTTCATCTAGGGGTTAATTTAAAATCTTTGGGTTTAAACCATATTGAGAATTATTAATGGATAATAGTATTTCAGTTATAATAGCGGCCTATAATTGTGAAGATTCAATCGTAAAATGTATTAATTCAGCTTTAAATCAATCATTTGTCAAAAAAATATTTGTTATTGATGATTTCTCAACAGATAAAACACTTGAAATAATTAATAATACATATTTTTCAGAAGCTAAAGTTGAAGTTCTTACTAATGATAAAAATATGGGACCTTCTTTTTCAAGAAATAGAGCGCTTGAAATTTGTGATACTGAATGGGTTACTGTGTTAGATTCAGATGATTTTATGATTGAAAATCGATTTGAATCATTATTAACATATGATAATGGTTATGAAATAATTGGCGACGATCAATTTAGAACTTTTGACAATAATCCTACAACATTATCAAAAATGTTAAATGTTGAAATCCCACTACTTGTTGATATATATTATTTTGTTGAGTCAAATATAACTAAAAAAGATGAGTATAGAAAAGAACTTGGTTTTTTGAAACCACTATTGAGACTTAGTTTTATTAAGAAGTATCAAATAAAATATAAAGAAGAGATGAGGCTTGGAGAAGACTTTGAGTTTTATTCAAGGTTACTATTACATGGAGCTCGCTTTATACTTGTCGAAGCATGTGGGTACGTTACAGTCGTGAGAGATGATTCTCTTTCAGCAACACATTCAGTTGAAGATTTAATATATTTAAGAGATTGCAACTTATCCTTAATAAATGATTTTGATTATGACACTAAGGTTCACTCATTATTTTATAAATTGTATTACTCAATAAATAAAAAAATAAAATGGATCGAATTTTATACAGCAATTAAAAATAGAAATATACTGCGTTCCATATCAGTTTTGTTTTGCCGGTTAGATGTATTTTTCTTTATTACAAGCAATTTATTGGAGCAATTTAAAATTAGGTTTTTAAATGAAAAATAAAAGCTCTATGTTTGCATTATTTATAAGTAAATTTTTCCCGCCAATTCTTAATTTTATTGTATTTGTTTACAGTGCTAGGATTTTGGACCCTGAATCCTTTGGCGAGGTGGCATTAGCATTAACATTGATTTTTCTAGTTTCTTCATTTTTACCTACAGGATGGCGAGATAATTTATTTAAGAGTGAATACATAACAAGCGAAATGATCTCTACTGTTATTTGGTTTCATGTACTTATTTCAATTATTTTAGTTTTTTTATTGTTATTATTTTTTTATTTTTTTAAATTTGATTTTTATACTGAAACTATTAACAATATGGTCATGTTACTTTTTGTAAAAGTGATATTTGATTGCTTTGTAAATGTATATAATACCCTTTGTGTGAAATATGAATATTATTTCCAACTAGCTATAAGAACAGTTATTTGTACTTTGTCTTCAGCTATAACGGTATATGTTATGTTGCAGTTAGATTTTGGTGTATGGGCTTTGGTATGTAGTCAAATCATTATTTCATTATTTGGTTTTATTTTTTTATACATTAAATTTAAAGATCAAACTTTATTATATTTTAGTTTTGAAATTATTAAGGATATGTATCATTTTTCAATGCCTGTTACATTTGTGAATGGATTTACAAATTTATTCATTCAAGCTGAATCATTTATTGTAGGGAGTTTTTTAGGTGTTAAAGAGTTAGGTTTTTTTAATTTATCAAAACGTCTATATGACATAATAGTAGATATTTTTATTAGTACGATAAATGAAGTTTCTTTAAGTAAGATCTCTAAAAATATTAATGATGTTAAAGTTGATAAAAGTAATGAATTTATAAAGCTAACGGCTGTTACTTGGTGGTTGATGTTGCCATTGATTTTTTTGGCTTATTATTTTAGCGAACCAATGTTCAATATTTTATTTACCAATAAATGGGATGAGTCAATTAAAATATTCAATTTCTTTTGTATAATCGCATTGATTGTGTCCTTAGGTGTACCACAGAGGAATTTTATTATATTACTTGGTGGCGCTCGTCATTTATCGAAAATTCAAGTATGTGTTGCTACTATCTCTATTCCAATATATATGACTTTAGCATCATACAACATGGAATATTTCTTGTATTCTTTAGTGTTTTTTAAATTTGTTAATTATATGTCATCGTTGATATTAGTTAGGCGGTTTATTTGTTTTTCTACTAGTTCATACTTTAAAGTTTTATTTAATTCTACGTTGTCATTAATATTGGCTAACTTTCTTTGTGAATTTTTGTTTACTGGTTTTATTCATAATATTTACATTTATATAGTTATCTACTCTTTATCGCTGATAGCTTTTTATATCGGTTTTTTAGAGTTTTTTTCTCGTCGATTTAAAATAATTCCATCGATTGGGAACTTTACTTTTTTAACAATAATTAAATAAGGATAATTTTTTGAAATTGACTTTTTTTGAATCAAACCCTCCAAACTTTGGTGATGAATTAAACAAATATTTATGGAGTAATTTAATTGAACCTGGGTTTTTTGATGAGGACGAAAGCACTTTATTCTTAGGTGTTGGTTCAATACTTTGGGATCATTATCCTAAAGATGCAACAAAAATAGTGATGGGTTCCGGATATGGTGGTTATACACCAATTCCTAATGTTCATGATGGTAGTTGGGATATTACGTTTGTTAGAGGCCCAAGAACAGCCCAACAACTCAATATTGATACATCTAAAGTGATAACTGATGCTGCTATTTTAGCTAAATATCTCAAATTTCCATTACATATACCGTCACCTAATAGAGTTAGTCGAATTGGTTTTATGCCTCACTATCAGAGTATTCCTCGAGCATGCTGGAAAGAAGTTTGTGAAGTTGCTGGCCTAGTTTACTTAGATCCTACAGAACCAAATGTAACAAACACACTTTCTATGATTAAGAGTTGTGATTTTATTATTTCAGAAGCGATGCATGGCGTAATACTTGCCGATACGTTACGAGTTCCTTGGATTCCTATTCAACCCAAAGTAGCTATTCATCGCAATAAATGGTTCGATTGGGCTGAGTCGATGGATTTATCATTATCCTTCAATGACTGTCCAAACTCTTCTATACTAGATTTCTGGTCTTCATTTTCGGGTTTACAAGCAACCGGAAAACGCAGTAATTATGTTCAAGATAAATTAAAAATGATCAATTCCATTTTCGTTAATAATGCAGCTAAAACATTATCGAATTTTATAATTGACGATGCTTTTTTGAGTTCTGACAGTGTTTTTGAAAGAAATTCTGTTAACGCTTTGGAAGCATTAAGTTCAAAATGCAAAATCGTTAGGGGTATCGGATGAAGCATTTAGCCATAATTATTCCATTTTATCAAAAGAAATCCGGATTATTGCGTAATTCAATAAATTCGATTCTTTTACAGTCTGACATCGATAACATAAGAATTACTATTATTATTATTGATGATGAGTCTCCAATTAATGCTGAGAAAGAGTTAAAAAATTTAGAAAAAACACAAAATATAGAAATTAAAATAATTAATCAAAAAAATTCAGGCCCAGCCAAAGCTAGAAACGTTGGACTTGATTTTGCTGATTCTTTGAATGTAGATTATATTGCTTTTCTTGATTCTGATGATATTTGGCATGATGACCATATTAGCCGGGCGATGTTTTATCTTAATAAATCAAGTGATTTCTATTTCTGTGATCATCAGAGGTTTGATAATGATTATAGCTACTTTGTCGAAAATCCTTACATAAATGATTATGTCAATAAAAATAAAGTTAAGCAATCTTTAATTATTGAAATTAAAGCAAAGGTTTTCTTTATTAATTTAATTGAAACTTATTTTTGTCAAACTTCAACAATTGTTTTCTCTCGTAAAATACTTAATGGTTTACGTTTTGATGAAACATTGACCGTTGCAGGTGAAGATCATTTAATGTGGCTTCATTTAATTTCTCAATGTAACCTAGTAACCATGGATTTAAAGTCTGGTGTTGATTATGGAGAAGGTGTCAATATATTTACGTCTAGTAATGACTGGGGAACGTCATTATCAATTAAAAACAACTTTGATCAGTTCAGTTTATTTCTGAAAATGAATAATGAATTTATCCTTGATAATAAAGTTAAAAAATTCGTAAAATATAAAATGGATGAAAAGTTTTCTTTTTACTCATATCTAACAGTTAAATTTGCGCTAAAATTTGAATTCATTGGATTTAAATTATTGTTTAATAGTGAACTTCCTAAAGTATCAACTTTTTTTAAAATTATATACAACTTTTTCTATTTCATAATTGTGAGACCATTGAAATGAGAAGTGTTCTAGTTACTTGCCTTTCGGTTGGGTCTAGAATGAGCAGTCTAGAAGAGTGCATTTCAAAAGTTAAATCTCTTGAAGTTAATAATTTTACATTTGAGTTACTTATTCTAGAAAATTCTACTACAGCTTCAACAGAAATAAAAAATCTAATTGATAAATATAGATCTAATGATTTTAATATAAATCATTCCTTAGAGAGTCGTTTAGGTATTCCATTTGCTAGGAATGCAGCGCTTAAATATGCAATTGATAATGATTTTTCTTTTTTAGCTTTTATAGATGATGATGCATATCCAGAAAAGTTTTGGTTAAATCAACTTATGTTGACTCAGAATACTTATAATGCTAATGCTGTTACTGGTCCACAGATTCCCATTTTCCCTAAGATGGCCAATAATACTTTTAAATTTGCTTCTATTTTCTCTGAACGAAAGTTTACTCACAACACAACTATTTCATGGGCTGCAACTAATAATGTGCTTATGGATGTGAAATTTTTCTATAATAATAATTTATTTTTTGATGAGCAACTAACAGAAGGGGGAGAAGATAAAAACCTTTTTCTTCGGGCTACAAAGCAAGGAGCTACTCTTTATTGGGATGCGAAAGCATTAGTTTATGAAAATGTAGTTGATTCAAGAATGACAGTAACTTGGGTAATGGATAGAAGTTTTAGGCATGGTGCAACTGGCTATGCAATTGAATCTTCGACTAAGTCAAAAATCTATACTTCTCTAACATGTTTATTTAAAGGTAATGCTTATATTTTAAAATCTATTATCTGGCTTCCAGTTAATATTATTAATCCTAAAAAATCATTTTTAGATTCAATTTGTGATTTTTTTCATGGGCTTGGCTTCTTTTATGGTCTCTGGTCAAAAGGACGGTTTAAAAAATATATATGAATACCGTTATTGAAAATGATATAGATGTTTCTATTGTCATAGCTGCTTGGAACTCTGCTGATTTTATTGAAACAGCAATTTTCTCTGCTTTAAATCAAGTTGGTGTAAGTGTTGAAGTTATCGTCATTGACGATTGTTCGACTGATGATACCATTTCTGTCGTAAAAAATATTAATGATCCTCGTCTTCGGTTAATTAAAAATATAAAGAACACTGGGCCAGGTGGAGCAAGAAACACTGGTTTTGATGCGGCAAGAGGGTTGTGGATAGCGGTACTTGATTCTGATGATGACATGTTACCTGATCGTTTATCGACTTTGCTTTCTTTAAGAAATGATAAAACTGATATTATTCTTGATAACTTTTATCAGAAACTAAATTCTAAATCGAATTTAATACCTTATTATAGTAAATCAGATCTTCCTTTAGGTGAGTTTACTCTTCAGTTTTTAATTAATACTAACCTCATATTTTCAAAGGTAAAATCCACTGGTTACTTAAAGCCCGTTTTTAAACGCAGTTTTATTAATAATAAAAGGATTAAGTATTGGCCTGAAGTTAGAGTTGGCGAAGATTATTATTTTTTAGCGAATTGCTTGGCAAATACTGCGAATGCTGAGGTTGTTCCTTATTCTGGTTATATTTATAATATTCGTGGTGGTTCTATTTCAAGTGTTTTAACTTTGAAACATATTAGTACATTAATAGATTCAGATGCTAAATTCGTTAATTGTTTTAGTTTTGATAATGACACTAATACAGCGCAAGTTACACGTACTAAAAACCTCTTGAGATCATACAAATATCTCGAGATAGTCAGCCTATTAAAAAAACGTAAATTATTTAAAGCTTTTATTCTTGCAATTTTATTTCCTTCAAGTTCATTTCTGTTACATCAACCAATTTTAAAGAGATTAAATTTAATCATAAGAGGCTCTAATGGATAGACCATCAAAGTTTCAATTTACAGGTGTACGATCAAATTTCTTATTGCGTATTATTGATATAGTTATTATTGCTTTTTCATTATTAATTATGATGCGCGGGTATAATATTGGTTTCGACAAAGATTATTTGTTAGTTTTAATTGGTGTTTTATTCTTTTTTAGTTATGTTGGTGAGTCATTAGGCTTATATCGATCTTGGCGCTTAAGTCGCTTTTCTACAATGTGTCGAATAATACTGCTAAATGTAACTTTCGCATTTCTATTTATGACATTAGTTTTATTTTTATTTAAATATAGTGATACCTATTCGAGAGTTGCCATGGGAGGGTGGTATGTTCTCTCTGTTGTGTTATTAGTCAGTTGGCGTTTTTGTGTTAGAGAGATAAAACGTATTCGCAGAATAAAAGGTTATAACGTCCAAAAGATTGCCATTGTTGGATTAACACAAACAGGTAAACAATTATTTGATGAAATATTTAAACATGATGAATTAGGCTTTGAATGTGTTGGTTTTTTCGACGACAGGGAACCTAATCGTATTGAAAATCTTGATGCGTCATTATTAAAAGGTTCAATTGACGATGCCGTTCAGTTGGCTCGGGCGGGTAATATACACAAATTATATGTTTGTTTGCCTATGTTGGCTGAAAAACGTATAGCCGATATTATTCTGACACTTGGTGACAGTACTGTTGATGTGTTAATTACACCTGACTTTTTGTTGAAAAACTTAATGCATGCACGCATTGGCAGCGTTGGTGAAGTCGATACATTAAGTGTTTTTGAGTCCCCAGTTGCTGGAATGAAGCGTTTTTACAAACGTAGTTTTGATATCATTTTTAGTTTATGTGCCATCGTGGCCATATCACCTATACTTATTACTGTCGCTATAGCTGTTTATATATCATCACCCGGGGCAATTATTTTTAAGCAAGATCGTTATGGCTTAGATGGCCGGAAAATTAAAGTATGGAAATTTCGTTCGATGACGGTAACTGAAAATACAGATAAGGTTATTCAGGCTAGGAAAGGTGATGCCCGTATCACTAATGTAGGTGCATTTATACGAAAAACATCATTAGATGAATTACCTCAATTTTTTAATGTCCTTATGGGAGATATGTCAGTAGTAGGTCCACGTCCTCATGCAGTTTCCCATAATGAAGAATATCGTAAGTTAGTAAGTTATTACATGCTCCGACATAAAGTTCTACCGGGTATTACTGGTTGGGCTCAGGTTAATGGTTGGCGCGGTGAAACGGATACCCTTAACAAAATGGAGAAGCGAGTTGAATATGACCTTGATTATATTCGTAATTGGTCATTATGGTGGGACATAAAGATTGTATTTTTGACTTTTTTTAAAGGTTTTGTCGGTAAAAACGTTTATTAATGATTCCGTAGTTTTTTTATTCACCAGCATTTCCATTCCCTTTTCGAATGATCATTTATTAGTCTTTCGGATGATGCTTGCCCCTTTGACATTCTGGTAATGTTTTGTAGGTCAAACCTAAGGCTTATAAAGTCAAACACAGCCAATTCAAGTTTCAAAGTTTGCTCTCGGGCGTTATAACGTCAGTGTTGTTTTTCTCCTCATACATTTTTATAAGGATATTAGTCATGAACATACCGTTTAAATTGAGTTACATTGCTACTGTTATTGCTTCATTAGTACTTATTAACCCTGTATTTGCAGCTGATGAAAAAGCTGGCATGATTCAAACTGAATCGGGTATTGATTTTATACCTGGTTTAAATAGTGGGCTTAAATATGATGATAATATCAGCAGTACTTCAGTGGATACTCAAGACAGTTGGATTTTAACTGTTACCCCAGCAGTACAAGCTCAGTTATTAGATGGTAACAATATTCATACGTTAGAGCTTGGGTTTGAATATGGTGATTATTTTAGTAGTAGTGATGATAACTATCTAGATGCCTTACTTCGGGCTAGTTCTGAAGTTGAGTTAAACCAGTCTAACCGTTTTAATTTTGAGGCTATGTACATTGCTGGTCACGAAGATCGTGGTACTGGTGTTTTTGAGGGGAATAGCGGTTATAGTCAAGATGAACCTAATACCTATGATGTGTTTAGTGCCGGAGGGTATTATGAGTATGGTGCAAAAACAACGCCGGCGAGGGTGAGAGTCAATGCTGAACTCTATAGTAAAGAGTACAGTAATTATGAAATTATAACCCAATATCGTAATTTTGATGATACGACTTTAGGCGCTACCTTTTATTATGATACCCAGTCAGTAACCAGTATTTTTGCCGACTTTCAGAGTGTTGATACTGCCTATGATTTAATCGATCCAACTGGTGATCGTGACAGTAAAACTAATACGGCAAGGTTAGGGGTCGAGTGGGAAGCTACGGCTGCTTCAGAAGGTAGTATAAAAGTCGGTTACCAGCGAAAAAGTTTTGATAATGAAGAACGTGAAGACTTTAGCGGTTTGTCATGGGAGGCTAAGGTTTCTTGGAAACCTCTTACATATTCGGTGTTTGATTTTACCTCGGGCCGTACTAGCCGAGATCCTAATGGTTTCGGAGATTATGTAAAGGAAACTAGTTATGGTGTTAAGTGGAACCATAAGTGGAGTGATTTATTCTCTTCAGCCATTGGTTACAGTCATTTTGATGACATTTACACTGGCGTAGATCGCGAGGATAAAAGTAAGCTTTACCTATTTTCAGTTAATTATAACGTCAGTCGTTGGTTAACTTTAGAGGCTGGAGTCAATATTTCTGAAGTTGATTCTAATGATGAACAGTATGAGTTTGACCGCAACGTGTATTTTATCAATGCCGAAATGACCTTATAGGGATCCCATGAAGCATTTATCTCATTTATGTTTTTCTGTTATGTTTTTATTGCTACTTATACAGCCCACGCTGGCCAGTGCTCAAACTCAGAGTTACCAATTAGGGGCTGGAGATACTATCATCATTAAAGTTTATGGTGAAGACGCATTAACACTTGAAACCAAAATCACCAATAGCGGTACCATAAATTATCCTTTTTTGGGGGCATTAAAATTGAATGGTTTAACTATTAAACAGGTAGAAAAGTTGGTTTTTGATGGTTTAAAGGGTGATTATTTTATTGAGCCTAGTGTGTTTGTAGGCATGGTTGAATATCGGCCATTTTATATTCATGGTGAAGTTAAAAAGCCTGGTGGTTACCCATATCAGCCAGGAATGACTGTAAACCAAGCTATTGCTTTAGCGGGGGGGTTAACTGAACGTGCTTCGCAAGAAAAGATTTCCATTTCTCGTGAGGGAAGCAAAGTAGAGTCCGAACAGGGTACTATTAATAGTGCCATTCAAGCTGGTGATACCATTACTATTGAACAGAGATTTTTTTAATGATCTTCCAAGAAAGACGTCAAAGTACTTCCTCAAACAATGTTATTAGCCCAGCAACAATGCAAATGGATCAACTTATCAATGTAAAAAAACTGCTTTTACCTATATTGCGTTTTAAGTGGAGAATTTTAGCTTTCACATTGTTAGTTACAGTGCTAACCATATTTGTGGTGTTAAGTATTACGCCAACTTATAGGGCTTCATCGACATTATTGATTGAGTCGGAGCAAGCTAAGGCGATTAAAATTGATGAAGTCTATGGGATTAATTCTGGTCAGCAAGAATACTACTTAACTCAGTTTGAAATTATTAAGTCTCGTAGTATTGCTGAACGGGTATTTAATGATCTTGATTTAATTAATCACCCTGCTTTTAACCGGCCACCAAGTTGGTTTTCTAAGCTTAAATCTCAGCTAAATTTCATTCCCAAAGAAGTTGCCACGGGTGATATCATAGTTAATCGAGACATTGCTAAACATCAATTAATAAATGGTTTCGCTCAAAGTATCAGTATTTCCCCTGTGCGTAAAACGCAGCTGGCGTATATTAGTTACGAAAGTACAGACCCAAAGCTTGCAGCACAAGTAGCTAATGCTGTAGGTGATACCTACATTATAAGCCAGTTAGAAGCTAAGCTCGGAATGACCCAGAAGGCTAATGTTTGGTTAGGGGGGCGTTTAGAAGGCTTACGCTTAAATTTGGACCAGTCTGAATATAGATTAGAACAATTTAAGCTTGAAAATGGCTTGATAGACGTTGAAGGGGTTACGGCATTAGATGCCAAAGAGTTAGAGCGTTTAAGTGATGAGATTACTGTGGCAAGATCGCGTAAAGCCGAAGCCGACAGCTTTATGACAGTGGTCAAACGTTATGGCGACACTGACATTAGTCGTTTAGAAAGCTTACCTGAAGTGACGTCACATCAGTCAGTACAGAATGTAAAACGCGAAGTGGTATTAGTTGAACGTAAGGTGTCTGAATTACAACAAGTTTATGGTCCAAAACACCCTAAAATGATTGCTGCACAAGCTGAACTTAATACCGTACAGAAAAATTTACATAAGCAAATAAGCCGGTTAGTCCAAGGGATTGAAGATGAAGCGCAAACTGCAGCGCAAAATTTAAAAGCCCTAGAATCGCAATTCAACTCGGCTAAAACTGCGTATCAAAACTTGAGTACGAAGGATATTGACTATCAGCGTTTATTGCGTGAAGTCGACACCAACAGGCAGTTATTTGACAGCTTTTTAGCTCGTCAAAAAGAAACCGCTGTCACAGGGGATTTTGATTCACCAGTTGCACGATTTACAGACCGTGCAGTTGAACCGTTATCACCTGAAAAACCAAAGAAAAAAATGATTGTTATTTTAGCATTTATGGCAAGCTTAGGTTTTGCTATTGTATTGGTTTTAGTTTTGGATTCGTTAAATGACACGATTAAGACTAGTGATGATGTTGAAAAAATACTGTCACAAAGGTCGTTAGGTTACGTGCCTAAAGCCAAGAAAGGCACTAGTTATGAAGATATTAATTTTGCTTTTTACGATACGAATTTACCTCTCCATGCGGAGGCTATTCGTACCATTAGGACTTCACTGTCATTGATGTCCATGGGTAATAAGTTATCGACCATTGAGGTGACATCATCTACTCCTAATGAGGGGAAAACCACGACATCAATGAATATGGCATTTGCCTATGCCACTATGGAAAAAGTATTAATTATTGATGCTGACTTACGTAAGTCTAGCTTAGGGATGCGCTTTGGTTTACCAACGTACCAGACCGGTCTTGCTAATATATTATCGGGCACAGACAGTGTGGATAATTGTATTGTAAAAGAAGTAAGACCTAATGTGGACGTTATGCCTGCAGGTGCCGTACCGTTAAATCCGCAAGAATTATTGTCCTCTAGTCAGTTTGATGAATTACTCACAATACTTAAAACCCAATACGGTAAAATTATTATAGATACACCACCTGTACATGCTGTAAGTGATGCATTAATTATAGCTTCATTATGCGATGCCACAGTGCTAGTGGTGAAAGCAGGACATACTCGCAGCGAAGCGATTAAGCTGACATTAGCTAAGCTAAATCAGGCTCGAGCTAAAGTGTTTGGCGTAGTGTTAAATCAATTCAATGTTAAAGATGCACTACAATATCAAGGAGATTATGGTTACTACCAAGCTTATGGCGCAGATTCTACAATTAAAGACTCTGTCACCAAGAAGAGTAAGGCAAATAATAAGGCATGATTGATTTACATTGCCATATCTTACCCAATATCGATGATGGGGCAAAATCTATTGATGAAGCCATTGGTCTAGTGGCGCTCGCTGTTGAGCAAGGGGTGTCACGCATGGTTGCGACACCTCATATACATTTGGGAATTTTCAACAATAATTTGCAGTCAATTAATAAGGCTTATGACCTGTTATGTGAGGCGTTGGCATTAACCAGTTTAGATGTGCAAATACGCACTGCCGCAGAGGTAAGAATTACGCCAGAAATCATGCAGTTTATTGAGCAACAACAATTGCCTTTTCTTGGCCGTTATCAGCAAAAAGATGTGTTGCTTTTAGAACTGCCTAGTAGTCATATTCCTCCTGGTACAGATAAGTTGATTAGTTGGTTATTGGCAAGAAATGTACTACCTATGATTGCTCATCCTGAGCGTAACCGAGAGTTACAATCTCACCCTGAACGGATAAACTCTTTTGTTCGGTCTGGTTGTTTACTTCAGTTAACCGCAGCGTCATTAATTGGCGACATGGGGCCAGCGCCACAAAAATTGAGTGAACTTTTTATTAAACAAAAGCTTTATTCGATTATGGCTTCTGATTGTCATTCATTAAACCGTCGTCCTCCAAAGTTGATGCAAGCCAGTAATATCGTGACAGAGTTGACTAGCCAAGAATATGCATATGCGTTAACGACGTTGGTGCCAGATAATATTTCTAATGCATTATTTGCGGAGTGCGGTGATTAATGACATGGGTAAAGTTGTCTCCACGCAAGATGGTTTACGCATTAATGATATTTGCATTGTTAAGCTTACTGCCTATGTTGATGCAAAAGGGCTTAGCCAATGCATATCATTTTAAATCGCGTTTTTATGTTGACCAATGGCAACAAGGTACAAAACCTACATCGTTACAATATGCTAATGCATTATTAGCTGCTGATTATGCTTTTAGTGTTGATGACAAAAACCCTCATTATTTGTTAACGCTAGCCAAAGTGATGGAGTGGGGGGTGTTTTCGCAACAAGAAAAACCGAATATTATAGTGTTTAATCAACTCTATTTAGATGCGATCACTCTGCGACCTAACTGGCCAAATGCTTACAGCGATTATGCGTACAATTTAGCTTTTATCCAGAAAGATATCGTGCAAGCTTGGCCGTATTTAGAGCAAGCCTTGCATTATGGTCCATATGCTCCAGAAGTGTTACATCAAACTTTAGCTATTGGTTTTGCTTATTGGCCCAGTTTAACCATGGCCCAAAAGCAAAAAGTATTTAGTAGCGCTTATATTGCAGCTAGTGCTAACTGGGAAATGTTTACCGATCTTAAAACGCTGGCTTTGAAGTATAAATTAGCCCCTGTGGTCTGTACTTATTTTGCTTATGCAACACCCGTTAGTGGTGAAGTTAATAAATGGATTAAACTGGATATGTGCCGCTAATGGATAATAAAATTACCCATACGACGATGACTTTTGGGTTATTTAATCGTTCTATGTTGCTAGCATTATGTGCAGTTATTATTTGGGTGCCTATTCCATTAGGTAGTAATCGAATTTGGGCATTGGCGATTTTAGAATTTGTTATTATTACATTAGCTATTGCTCATGTAGCATATTGTTTTAAACATGATGCGTTATTACTTCGTCACGAGTGGCAAAAAAAGCTGTTGTTACCCATAGTATTAATGCAGGTCTACTTATGTATGCAATTACTTAATTGGATACCGCTAATTGATACTGTTGACCCATATCAGACGGCACAGCAATTACTTAAGACCTTTTGTTATGCCCTGTTTATTTTATTAGTTAGTCAATATTGTCAGCAAGCTAAAGCATTACGTTGGTTGTTGATTGCTATCATTATTTCAGGTTGTTTACAGGCTTTTTATGGCACTGTACTCAATTTGTTGCAGCTTGAAGTATCACCCATTTTTGGTTATCACGATGGTGATAGGGCCCGTGGATCGTTTGTGTATCAAAATCATTTTGCTAATTATCTAGCGTTATGTCTTTCTATTGCTTTTGGTTGGTTATTATCAGAATTAAAAACTACCAAAAAAGAGTTCGATTTACGTGGGATGTTAATTGATTTGTTATCGACATTATTCAGTCAAAAACTCATTTTACGTTTAGCAATAGTGATTATGATTATTGGCTTAATCTTAAGTCGGTCGCGTATGGGGAATGCTGGTTTTTTTACCGCTCTGGCCGCTGTGTCACTGTTGTCGATATTTATTTATCGTCGTCCTGCAACCTTGTTTAAGCCTTTAGTTGTAAGTATTTTTATTCTAGATTTATTGATTGTGGGTTCTATTTTTGGCGTTGAGAAAGTTAAGCAGCGCCTCAATGATACCTCTTTTGCTTCAGAAACTCGAGATGAAGTAGTCATTGATAGCCTTCCTATTATTCAAGAACACCTTTTTACTGGTACTGGTGGTGGGAGTTTTTATACTGTATTCCCACAATACCAACCACAGTTTTATTCAGGTTTTTACGGCCATGCTCATAACGAATATATACAGTTTGTCCTTGAGTATGGTCTGGTAATGACTGTGATATTAGGTTTATGGGTACTTTATTCGTTTTGGTTAGCTTGTCGAACTATGTATTTACGTCACAATAAACTTTACAAGGGCGTCGCATTTGGTTGTGCAATGGCTATAGTGCACATGTTGTTGCATATTTCTGTCGACTTTCATCTGCAGTCACCCTCAAATACTTTATTATTTTTAACCATTTTAACCTTATGTTGGTTAGTACGTTATTTACCTGCTGACATCGCGCAAACTAAGTCTGCGCTTAATCCATTTTAGTTTTTTAATTTTGTCACTTTAGTTTTAGCGTTAGCTAAATAAGGATATTTATGAAAGTTGTTATTCCTGTTGCCGGTTTGGGTACGCGTATGTTGCCCGCCACAAAAGCAATCCCAAAAGAAATGTTGCCTTTGGTGGATAAACCATTGATTCAATACATTGTCGATGAATGTGTTAGTGCAGGGATTAAAGAAATCGTTTTGGTGACTCATGCCAGTAAAAATGCTATTGAAAACCACTTTGATAAATCTTACGAGTTAGAATCGACACTTGAGAAACGTGTTAAGCGTCAGTTATTGCATGAAGTGCAGGCTATATGTCCTAAAAACGTCACTATTATGCATGTACGACAAGGAGAAGCCAAAGGTCTTGGGCATGCTATTTTATGTGCTAAGCCATGTATTGGTGATAATCCATTTGCAGTAGTGCTTCCAGATGTGATTTTAGATTCTTATTCTGCAGATCAACGCACCGAAAATTTAGCTTCGATGTTAATTCGTTATCGCGAATCTAATGCCAGCCAAATTATGGTTGCACCAGTACCAGATGATCAAGTCAATAAGTACGGCATTGCTGATTGCCGTGGCGAAACTATAAACCCGGGTGACTCGACTAAAATATTTAAAATGGTTGAAAAGCCAGAAATTGGCCAAGCACCATCTAACTTAGCCGTTGTTGGTCGTTATGTGTTGTCTGAAAAAATTTGGGATTTACTTGCGAGAACGTTACCTGGTGCAGGGGATGAAATTCAGTTAACCGATGCTATTGATATGTTGATTGAGTCTGACACTGTCGAAGCTTTTAACATGACAGGTAAGTCACACGATTGTGGTGACAAGCTAGGCTACATGAAAGCCTTTGTTGAATACGGTTTGCGCGATCCTAAATTGGGTAATGGCTTTAAGAAAGAACTCGCTGGTTTGCTAGAAGAGTATAGATAATCATTAGCTTTGCTTCTTCTCTATACCATTATTCCGAGTGTTAATTGTCCAGTAACCATAAATTTACATGTGGTAGCAAAGTTTAAGCTTTTATCCAGGCTTAAGTTTTACTTGGATGACATATCGGATGACATATCGGATGACATATCGGGTGACACTGGTGGATCCCGTCATAATATGAGGTTATCAGCGGTATGTACTCTTTTCAGTGATATTTGGGCTCAGTTGATTATCATCGAGCAGTAACACCGCAGTCATCATTAGAGTGCTAAGACTATTGATATTGTTTTTAATGAGTTAAAGCATTTTTTTGATTAAATCGTGTAATATATTGATGTCGCGCAAGATGTTGAATTTAATCATTTTTAGTGAGATAGGTTAAATCTAATAGCACCATGTATATCTATTATTTAGAAATACACAGGGACTATTTTGTAATTCCCTAGCTGCGGGCGTTATACGCTAAAGCTATCATTAGAGTATATTTCAGATGAGAAGATTAGAATTGTTAGATTATGGACGTTTTTTCGCGGCTATAATTGTTATTTTATTCCACTATACTTTTAATGGCATAGCCAATGGAAAAATTGATTCCATACACCATGTAGATTCGATTATTTATTTCACTAAATATGGGTACCTTGGCGTTGAATTGTTTTTTATGATTAGTGGTTTTGTAATATTTCATTCTGCTAGAAATAGAACACCTGCTCAGTTTGCCGTTTCTAGAGCGACGCGACTTTATCCTTCATATTGGTTTGCTGTTATTTTTACCACCTTGTTTGCATTTTATTGGGGTGGCGATTTAATGTCAGTATACCCGAGCCAAATAGTTGTTAATTTTACATTGTTACAAAATTACTTAGGTATTGACCATGTTGACGGAGTGTACTGGACTTTAGTATATGAAATAAAGTTTTACTTTCTAGTTTTCTTTATACTGATGATAGGTTTGCAAAAGTATTTAAATCTGTTATTCATGTTATGGCCTGTTGCAATGCTTGCTGCTTATATCACTGGTTATGATTACCTTCCGTATTTAGGAGGGTATTTCTCTTATTTTTCAGCAGGGGCTTTATTTGCAATGTTACAATTAAGTAAATCGTTGAAAAATATATTATCAATTATGATATCTTTTGTTTTATGTTTGTTATATTCAACAGACATAGCAGTATCAAAATCAGAGTTAATGGGGATTGATTTTTCAGAATATATTGTAGGCTTAATTGTTATTATTTTCTTTGTTTTTTTTATTTTTCAAAACACAAAAAAAGCTCAATTATTAACACTTCCATTTTCAAAGACACTTGGTGCATTAACATATCCAGTTTATTTAATTCATGCTCACTTTGGATATATGTTCATTTCAAGATACGCCACAGAAGAAAATAAAATTTTTATTTATATTCTAACAATATCAATTGTTTTATCAGTTGCATATTTTATGCATAAAGTTATCGAAGAGCGCCTTTCTAATGTATGGAAAGCATTATTTATGAATACTCTTTATAAAGTGATAGTTAAAGTGCAGAGTATTCATGTTGGGTTGATAATTGCGTATAACAAATTGCTCAAACAAGGATAATTACACTTGACCATCGCTTCGTGACTATAGCCAATCATTATTTTCCTTCTTTTTTGCATTGTTATTTCAATCCTTCTTTAGATGAGTGCTTATAGTGATGTAACTTTTGTTTTTGGAAATAAAAAGCTAGCTTTTATCTGTGGGCTTCACATCAACGCTTTTCCTTTAAGCAGTTTACGCAGCCACATTCTGTTGGGGCTAAGCAGTGCTTGTAGCTCTATGCTTAATGGTGACAGTTCACCGCATAAGTTCGCTGCTAAGCATTCGGCGACTAATGGGCCTGAGCTTAGGCCGCGTGAGCCTAGTCCTCCTAACACATATAATCCGTCATAAATTGGTGCTGGTGTTATTTGCCAATAACGCTGCCATAGACTGGGTTTGTCCTTCGATTGCTGCTGAACAGCATAGCGTGTAAATAACGCTTCAACATCAGGTGCGCAACCCATTACTGGGAAGTGATCGCGACTGACCATCCTTACGCCGACTCTGGCATCGTTGTTTGAAACATCAATATCATTAGGCCAGTTTGAATTAGGAAAGCTTTGTTGCATTTTTAGGCTGTTTTCATGCTGCTCTATCGGGCAAAAATCAAGATGCTGTGGGTCTTTTACATAACTTGCTCCAACGCAATGTAATTGGTTATGTTGTGGCGTTAAATAACCATTGGCGCAGATAACAGTATTAAGCTGTGCCAGTTCACCTTGTGGCGGTACATGGCTTACTTGACCTCTAAAACCAGTGATTTGCAGGTTTTTTGTCTGTTTATACTGGGTAAGTTGAGCTCCAGAGGCGATGACGACCTGTTCGTGGGTTGCTATAGGGGTATTATTCCCGGCACTAAACAGTTGCCAGCCTGATGAGTGTGATTCAAGTGAGCTAATATCGCTATTATAAATAACGCGAACCTTGGTTAATGTTTGTGCTTTGGCAATGCTAGCTTGTGCGAATTCAAACGGACAAGCCCAGCCTCCTAATGGGTAGTAAAAGCCAGGTTTATCAATCTCGACGTTAGCAAGTCGTGTGGCTTGGTTTGGACTTACTGCAAAAGCAATTTCAGTTGGCCATGCTTGGCCATCAATAATTTTATCCAATCTTGTTTGGCTACGTTGATCGAAACCTGTATGTAATACACCGCACCACTGATGGCCTATTTCATATTCATTATCAACTAATGCCTGAATTCTGCGTCGACTGTATAGGAAGGCTTGTTGGAAAAATTGGCTTAGCGATCCATTTTCTGGCGTAAGTAAGGGATAAATGGCACCTTGTTTGTTACCAGATGCGCCTTGTCCTAATGTGTCATCTTTGCAATAAATAATTACATCTTTGCCGCGCTCAGCCAGAGATAAAGCAAGACTTGCAGAAGCTATACCGCCCCCTATAATAGCTATAGGGCTGTTGTTATTAGAATGTAACGGTGGCAATGGGTTATAAGCAAACTGTTGCTGTAGTTGTTGTCTTAGTGCGTTACGTTCTGCGATAGCAATGTCATCATTGGATTTTGATGATGTGGTTGATAAAAAACCGCATAGTGCTAGTTGCTTTTTGATAGCCGGAGCGACATCGGTATCATTTGTGCTGGCTGCTAAAAATGTTGCATTATCAACACTGAGCCGACCATATTGCCAAAGTGAACTTTGATTAAAATAATGATCTGAATAAGCCTCTTGGTTCGTATGGGGTAGGGCAAACCAATGTGTTATCCTTTGTTTACCAGGTGTGGCAATGACTTTGGCTTGCGCTAGTGGCGAGCCTTGATACAGGTCTATGATAAGTTGGTTTTGAAGTAGGCCTAGCCGCTGACAACCTTCAATGGCTGCAATTTCACCATTGAGTAGTGCTTGGGTAAAATCGAATAAATGATGGTCTGAATTAAGTAGCCCTTGTTGTTGCCATTTGTATTCTAGTTGCTTACGATTTACTGGGCTTTGTTCAAATACACTGATGTGAATGCGAGTTTTTTGCTGTTTCAAAGGGTTTTGCTGGTTAGCCTCTTGCAAGGCTGCCAGTAGTAGTATTATTTCGTGGCCATCGCCAAAACCGAGTTGGCCTAGCGTTAATAAATGTGGTTTAGTATTTGTGGCTGCTATTTTATCGTCACCGCTTTGCAATACTTCGGCGATATACTGCTTAAAAATATGGAGATATCGGCTATTTTGATTGACGTTGTTGCCCAGTAATTCACAAATATGCAACTCGTGTAAATTCGGGGATACAGATAATAAAGGTGTTTTATTCAAAATATTTTACTCAGGGCCGATAACTTGGCATTATTTTACCTGCGTTTATGGAAAGCTGACCACTTAATTGCTTTAAAGCAGCTATGATTGCCGCAATTAAGTACCGACATGTACCAAATGGATAGCATAAAAATGAAAAGAGTCGTGATCACCGGAATGGGTGTTGTTTCAAGTATCGGTAATAACAAGCTAGAAGTGACTGATTCACTTAAAGCGGGTCGTAGCGGTATTACTCACTCGGCACAGTTTGAAGAAATGCAATTACGTAGCAAAGTTTGGGGTGACATTAAAATGAACCCAGCTGATCATATCGATCGTAAAGCACTACGCTTTATGGGCGATGCTGCTGCATATGCTTACATTGCTATGCAGGAAGCGATTGCTGACGCTAACTTAACAGAAGAGCAATATTCTAATTTCCGTGTCGGCTTGATTGCTGGAACGGGTGGCGCATCTTCAAAAAACCAGGTTCAGGCAGCTGATACACTTCGTGAAAAAGGTGTTAAGCGTGTAGGCCCTTATATAGTGCCTCGTATTATGTCGAGTACTGCAAGTGCTTGCTTGGCGACACCATTTAAAATTAAAGGCACGAGCTATTCAATCAGTTCAGCTTGTGCCACTTCAGCTCATTGTATTGGCCATGCCGTTGAACTTATCCAAATGGGTAAGCAAGATATGGTTTTTGCTGGCGGTGCTGAAGAAGTCGATTGGACACTCACTATGGGCTTTGATGCTATGGGAGCACTATCGACTAAGTACAATGACACGCCTGAAAAAGCGTCTCGTACTTATGATGCCGATCGTGATGGTTTTGTTATTTCTGGCGGCGGCGGTATCGTTGTTGTTGAAGAATTAGAACATGCCTTAGCACGTGGTGCGAAGATTTATGCTGAGATTGTTGGTTATGGTGCCACATCTGATGGCTACGACATGGTTGCTCCGTCTGGAGAAGGTGCCGTACGTTGTATGCAGATGGCATTAGCTGATGTCGATACGCCAGTTGATTACATCAACACTCATGGTACTTCTACTCCTGTAGGTGACATGCGTGAACTTGAAGCATTGCGCGAAGTGTTTGGTGATAACATGCCTCCTATCGCATCAACTAAATCAATGACAGGTCATGCTTTAGGTGCTGCGGGTGTTCATGAAGCGATTTACAGCTTAATCATGATGGAAGACAGTTTTATTGCTCCAAGCATTAACATTGACAACCTAGATGAAAAAGCAACTGGCATGCCAGTAGTTCGTGAAATGCGCAAAGCAGAATTGAACACCATCATGAGTAATAGCTTTGGTTTTGGTGGCACTAACGCAACGTTAGTCATGCGTAAATATAAAGCATAAAACCTCATTAGTGGGGCAACCTGCGAATGATTTGAAAGCCAGCTTGGGTGACTATGCTGGCTTTTTTGTTGCCTTAAAAAGAGCAAAGGCCAAAACGCTAAACCCTATTAGGAACCCACTCGTACGTCATTTAATTAACGCCCACTACTACTTCATTTAATTAATGCCCATTACTGCGTCATTTTGATAACATCCACTAATACGTCATTCCGGTAGCGCTTTTGAGCCGGAATCCAGGTGTTAATGTTTTACGCTTTAAAGATCGCATGAAACAAACCAAGCAACACCTGGATCCCCGATAAAAGCATTCGAGGATGACGAGCTGTGAAGTAAGGATCGCTACCACAAGGCATTAGGAACCCACTAGCACGTCATTCCGGTAGCGCTTTTGAGCCGGAATCCAGGTGTTAATGTTTTACGCTTTAAAGATCGCATGTAACAAACCAAGCAACACCTGGATCCGTCCCGGTAGCGTTTCTGAGCCGGGATAAAAGCATTCGAGGATGACGGGCTGATTGCTTCATTTAATTAACGCCCACTACTGCTTCATTTCGATAACATCCACTACTACGTCATCCCGGTAATGCTTCTGAGCCGGGATCCATTCTTTGTTTTAGCTTTTCATTCAATAGAGCTTATGTCGCTTTGTTTTTAGTGGCTATAACATCCAAGTCAACAGCTGGACTCCCAATAACAGATCTTGAGAATGACGGAGTGGGTGAGTTTGGTATAAGATACTAGTTATAAAAAAACGCGATGTGATGTCGTTAAACTCGCAGTGAATAAGATACCCAAATGAAAATAATTGCCGATGAAAACATGCCTTATGTTGATGCCTTGTTTGGCTATTTAGGCAAGATTGAATATGTAAATGGCCGAACCTTGACTGCTAAACAAGTAGAAGATGCTGATGTGTTACTGGTGCGTTCGGTGACCAAAGTGAATGCTGCGTTAATTAAGAATGCGCATAAACTTAAATTTGTGGGTAGCGCGACAATTGGTACCGATCATATCGATGTTGATTATCTTTCGTTGCGCAATATTTATTTTACTAATGCCCCAGGCTGTAACGCGACTGCAGTAGGTGAGTATGCATTTATTGCCATGCTGGAGTTAGCGCAACGTTTCGGTGAGTCTCTAGCCGGTAAAGTGGTTGGGATTGTCGGCGCGGGTAATACCGGCACCGCAGCCGCGAAGTGTATGCAAGCTTATGGGTTAAAAGTATTGTTATGCGATCCCATTAAAGCATCGCAAGGTGATACCCGAGAGTTTGTGTCGCTAGACACTATTATTGAACAAGCCGATATTATCAGTCTGCATGTGCCTATCACTAAAGACGGTGAGCACAAAACCTGGTACTTGTTTGATGAAACTCGACTGAATAAACTAAAGCCCAATACTTGGTTACTAAATTGCTGTCGAGGCGAGGTTATTGATAATCGAGCGCTGATCAAGTTTAAACAACAACGTGATGATGTAAAGCTGGTGCTTGACGTGTGGGAAGGTGAGCCAAATCCAATGGCCGAATTAGTCGCCTTAGCAGAGTTTGCTACGCCGCATATTGCAGGTTATAGCCTTGAAGGCAAAGCCCGTGGTACGTTTATGTTGTATCAAAAGTGGTGTGAGTTACTCGATTTTCCGGTGAAAAAATCATTAGAAAGTTTATTACCGGCATTTCAATTTAACCAAATTGTAAATCAAGGTGATTTAACTGAAAGCCAATTGCTGAAATTGTCGCGTTTGGTCTATGATTTGCGTGATGATGACTTTAGTTTTAGAGGGTGTTTTTCAACAGCGACAGGTTTTGATTTAATGCGTAAAAACCACACTTATCGTCGTGAATATAGTGCTATCTCGTTAGCTCAATCTGTGGACTATTTATCTGATGGTACGATTAACCCACAGATGTTGAGTGCTTTAGGCTTTAATTAATTAGTTAAAGTATATAAGGCCGATATTGCCAATAGAACGACAGATTGAAGCTAAAAAACAGTAATTTTAACCAGTTGAGAAAAAATCACTTCAAAGTCGGCTTTTTTAGTACATTAACCCTAGTAAAGCACAACTAAACTAGGGTAGATTGATTGTTCAAACTGGATAATATGGAGTCGAGCGTTAATTATGTCTCAGGAATTTAATGTAGTCGTTTTAGGTGCATCGGGCGCAGTGGGTCAAACAATGATTGAGATCCTCGAGCAGCGTAATTTTCCGGTTGCTAAGTTGTTTCCATTAGCGAGCAGTCGCAGTGCTGGCGAAACAGTCAGTTTTCACGGTAAACAAGTTGAAATTCTTGACGTAGAAACGTTTGATTGGACCCAAGCACAAATTGGCTTCTTTTCTGCTGGTGGCGATGTGTCTGCTAAATGGGCGCCGATTGCGGGTGATGCAGGTTGCGTCGTTATCGATAACACCTCACATTTTCGTTACGACGTAGATGTGCCCCTGGTGATACCTGAAGTTAACCCAGAAGCCATTGCTGATTTCCGTAATCGCAATATCATCGCTAATCCGAATTGTTCAACGATTCAGATGTTAGTGGCTCTTAAGCCTATTTATGATGCTTTTGGTATTTCACGTATTAACGTAGCGACCTACCAGTCTGTGTCGGGAACCGGTAAAAAGGCGATTGATGAGCTAGCGGGTCAAAGTGCTAAATTATTGCAAGGATTACCGTCTGAGCCGACAGTTTATCCAAAGCAAATTGCCTTTAACGTATTGCCTCAAATTGATGTGTTTATGGAAAATGGCTACACCAAAGAAGAAATGAAAATGGTGTGGGAAACGCAGAAAATTTTTGGTGATGACGAAATTGTGGTTAATCCAACAGCTGTGCGTGTGCCTGTTTTTTATGGTCATTCTGAAGCTATCCACATTGAAACTCGTCAACCTGTTGATGCAGAAGATGTTAAAGCCGTTTTACGTGATGCACCAGGCGTAGAATTGTTTGATGATGATAGCGAATATCCAACCGCGGTAACTGAAGCTGCAGGTAATGATCCTGTTTATGTTGGTCGTGTTCGTAAAGATATTTCACACTCTCACGGTATAAATTTATGGGTTACTGCCGATAACATTCGTAAGGGTGCAGCATTAAACAGCGTACAAATTGCCGAAATTTTGATTAGAGATTACTATTAATTACGCTTTAACAATGTGTAATGACTTAATCAACAACGCGATTTAGTTTAAAAAGCCTGCAATGCGCAGGCTTTTTCCGTTTTACTGAGCCCAATAGTAGCAGGTGTGGTGAATCTAGTTTATAGTCGTAAACATATCATTTTTAACATCAATAACATCGAAATTGCCTGTAAAATTGGCTCACGATTGATGTGACTCGATACAGTTAACGACCATAATACTAACGATAAAAATTGCCTAAAGCCTGTTGCCAAATCGGTAACTCAATAGCGCTAAAAGGGAAGGATGGGATGACTTTGCGTACTTCATATATTGTGGGTTTGATTGCCTGCACAGCGGTTGGTTTAACCAGTGTACAAATTATTGAGTCTGCACAGGCAGAAACGCTCAAAATTACTGGGCCCAATGGCGAGGTTAAACAACAAGCGAAACGGCAATATGGTCCGACGACATCAAGAGATACGTTTTGGAGTATTGCGCAAAAAGTCAGACCCAGTGATAAGGTCAGTATTTATCAAGTGATGGCGGCGTTATTTGACGCGAATCCACATGCTTTTAGTGGTAATAATTACAATACACTAGAGCGAGGGATGATATTACTTGTTCCTTCTGTAGATGTGATAGCCGCTATACCCAATGATGTTGCTAAACGCCGTGCTGAACAAGATGACCGCCGCGCTAACAGACAAACCCAGCCTCGTCCCGTTATTAATAAACCTATTCAATCCCCTATAGTCGAAACGCCTAAAAAGCCTACTGCTGCAAAACCACTGCAAATAGTTCAGCAAACACCTGCTGTGGCGGTTCAAACCAAAGCGATTAATGAGGCTAATGCTGTTGTCGTAAATGATCTCAATAGCACCTTAGATAAAGCTAATGCAAAAACGTTGATGGTCACGGATGAGCTAGCGCGCGCGCAAGATGAATTAATGGTCAGTAATAATGACAATCAAGCGTTGAAAAACAAAATTGAACAAATGTCATTAAACATTTCCTCGCTTGAAGAAGATCTACAACTGTTACGCGAGAAGTATGAAGCTTTAAACTCAGAAAATAAAAAACTCGTAGATCAAACCGAAAATGCGGAACCCGTAGTAGAAGAACCCACTGACTTTTGGCGTAGCCTAATGGATAACACCATTTTGTTGATCCTTGCCGCCTCGATTCCTCTGTTAATTATCTTCGGGCTTATTTTCTGGTTGCTCAGTCGCCGAAATAAAAAGTCTCAACAATCTGAAGTGAAAACAGCAACCCAGTCTGAACAAGAGTCTGCAGCTGCAACAGGCAGTGATGACTTAGATGACTCTGATGATATTGTGGTCCATTTAGATTCAAGTGATGAAGATTCAATTGATGATTTATTGGATTTGGACAGCGTAGATTTACAGCCTGAAATCCAAATGGAAGATGATGCCGAGATGGATATGGCGTCTGATATGTTTGTTAGTGAAACAGAAATAGAAGATGAAGAAGGGACCTCATTAGACGATTTATGGGCAGAGGCTATGGAAGATCAAGATTCTGATCTTGAACCTCTTGAAGATGATGATGATCTCGATAGTCTACTTGCTGGATTAGATGATAAGCCTGCTGCAACCCTAAATTCTGCTGCACCAGAAGATGATTTAGACAGTTTGTTGGCGGGTTTAGATGAAGATACTGGAAAAGATGAAACTGATGATCTAGATGCTTCAGCAGAAAATGATATTGATTCGCTATTAGCTGAGTTTGATATGCCTGCAGAGCCAGATGATGTGGCTGCGGCAGCAGTAAAATCAGCAGACACAAGCGCGGATGACGATATCGATGCATTGTTAGCTGAGTTTGATATGCCTGCAGAGTCGGATGATGTTGCCGCTGCCGCAGCAGTAAAATCAGCAGACACAAGCGCGGAAGATGATATCGATGCATTGTTAGCTGAGTTTGATATGCCAGCAGAGCCAGATGATGTGGCCGCCGAAACACCGGTAAAATCAGCTGAAGCAAACGCGGAAGACGATATCGATGCATTGTTAGCAGAGTTTGATATGCCTGCAGAACCGGATGATGTGGCCGCTGAAGAAGCAGTAAAATCAACAGAAGCAAACGCGGAAGACGATATCGATGCATTGTTAGCTGAGTTTGATATGCCTGCAGAGCCAGATGATGTGGCCGCCGAAACACAGATAAAATCAGCTGAAGCAAAAGCGGATGACGATATCGATGCATTGTTAGCTGAGTTTGATATGCCTGCAGAGCCAGATGATGTGGCCGCCGAAACACCGGTAAAATCAGCTGAAGCAAACGCGGATGACGATATCGATGCATTATTAGCTGAGTTTGATATGCCTGCAGAGTCAGATGATGTGGCTGCCGAAACACCGATAAAATCAGCTGAAGCAAAAGCGGATGACGATATCGATGCATTGTTAGCTGAGTTCGATATGCCTGCAGAGCCAGATGATGTGGCCGCCGAAACACCGGTAAAATCAGCTGAAGCAAAAGCGGATGACGATATCGATGCATTGTTAGCAGAGTTTGATATGCCTGCAGAACCGGATGATGTGGCTGCCGAAACACCGGTAAAATCAGCTGAAACAAACGCGGAAGAGGACCTAGATTTATTACTATCAGAGCCTGATTCGGAACAAACTGATGTTGATGCTCCTACTGCAACGGACGAAGATATAGATCAACTCCTAGCCGGCTTATCTGCAACCAAGGATGAGAACGAAGAAGATAGCTCAACAGATAGTTCAACAGATGATGGGGATACAGACCTTCAGCCGCTAAACCGTGATTCAATTGACAACGATGATGACATAGCCGCGTTAATTGCAGCTGAGTTGCAAGATGATACTAACGAAGATATCCAAGATGTAGAGTCGAGTGATGATGACATTGACGCATTGCTGTCTAGCTTGAATGAGCCTGTTATTGAATCAGTGTTTGATGAAAAAAGTGATGAACTATCAACCGGTGAACAGCAAACTTCCGATAGTGATGATTTAGCGGCGCAAATTGCTGCAGAGTTAAGTGATGATGATGTCGTAGATTCCATTGATGATAATGAAACCAGTGATGATGACATCGATGCATTATTAGCGAGTCTTAACGAGCCTGTGATTGAGTCAGATGCCGACGTTCAGGAAAAGGCTGCCGTCCAAGCACAGATTGCTGCTGAATTAGATGATGATATTTCCGATGAAGAATCAATATCTGATGATGAGTCCCTCGATGATGACATTAATACTTTATTGGCAAGCTTTAAAGAAGATATAAAAGACGATACTCCATCAGAAAATGACACTGAAAACCCACAGTATGGCAGTGCTCCGCAGGTTGACAGCACTCAGCCTGACAATGAAAGCATCGACGATAACGCATTATTCGATGAGTTTGATGAATATCTTAATGATACCGATTTAACTAACACAGTTGATACCGCTGATATTGAAACGAACAAGTATATTGAGCCAGAAGCGGATGCTGATAAAGCAGCAGACAGCGATGACGAAGATAACAGCTGGTTAGATGCTGAACTTGAAGCCGCGTTAGCGTCAACGAGCAATAATGATGTTGAGTCTGATCAAGAAACTACAGCTGCACAAGCTCCTACATCAGAAACGGATGATGGTCTTGATGCCTTGTTAGCACAAATGGATGATGAAGAGGCTGCTTCGTCTAGTGCGAAAAGTAAAATCAATAAAGATTCAGGCTTCTTTAATGACCTAAAATCAAGTAAACCAAAACCTGAACTTTTAGATTGGGAAAGCGATTTACTTAAAGCTGCCGAGTCAGCCGCTGACGAGAGAGAAGTCGATGAAGCAGATGTGAGTGACGATGATCTACTGGCTGCATTTTCACAATCACTCAATGATGACAACGATGATGACTTTACCTCAGAAGATGAGTATATCCTTAGCGATGACAACTTAACTGTTGATGAAGCATTGGCTGCACTCGATCAAAAAGAACGAAGCCAATCAACAGAATATAAAGCCAGTGACGATGACTTAATGCGTTTTGAGCGTGAAAACGGTTATATCGACATTGATAAACTGTTGAACGATGCTGATGAAGATGACGATAAAACCGATCAGTATAAAGACGTTAATGTTGATATGGGCTCTGCAAGTTCATTAATGGGCAATCCGAATATGGTTGATGTTGATGATGAAGAAAACTCCGTTAATGCAAAACTTGATTTAGCCAGGGCGTATATTGAGATTGAAGATCAAGACAGTGCCCGAGCGTTATTAAAAGAAGTGCAAATGGACGGTAATGAACGTCAGCAATTAGAAGCCAAAAATTTACTAAAAAGTGTCAGTTAAGCCGATAATTTTTTGCCTGCATAGGTAAAGAAATAGGCTTATGTTAACCACATTAAAGCAAACGGCGCAGATACATGCGCCGTTTTTTTGTGATAAACTGCGCGCCATTATTGAGTAGAGGATATAGGCATGCGGGTCGCGTTAGGTGTTGAATATGATGGTAGTGGTTTTTGTGGGTGGCAGCGCCAACTCGAGGTCGATTCAGTGCAAGCCCAGATTGAAAAAGCGTTAAGTTATGTGGCTAATGAACCTATAACCGTTTTGTGTGCCGGAAGAACAGATACTGGTGTACACGGTACCGGGCAGGTGGTTCATTTTGACACCGATGTTCAACGTCCAATGACGGCGTGGACACAGGGCGTTAATGCTAATTTACCCGACAGTGTGGCGATACGCTGGGCAAAAGAAGTCGATGACAGTTTTCATGCTCGTTACAGTGCGACAGCCAGACGTTACCGCTATGTGATTTATAATCATAAACTGCGCCCGGGTATTTTAAGTGCCGGAGTGAGCCATTATCACGGTGATATTGATGAAACCTTGATGCATAAAGCGGCACAGCTTTTTGTTGGCGAACACGATTTTACCAGTTTTAGAGCATTGCATTGTCAATCTAAAACGCCGTTTCGAAACGTGCATCAAGTCAATGTGACTCGCCAGGGTATGTATGTGATGGTCGATATTCAAGCTAATGCATTTTTACATCATATGGTGCGTAATATTGTTGGTTCATTACTGCAAATCGGCTTAGGTAATCAACCTATAGAGTGGATAACAGAATTGTTTGCTCTGAAAAATCGTAAGTTAGCGGCACCTACTGCTAAACCGAATGGATTGTATTTGGTCGATGTGACTTACCCTGAACAATATCAATTGCCTAAGTTAGCGCTGGGTCCATTGTTTATGCTCGATTAAGCCCTTTAAGCTATCTATGTTATTTAAGTTAGCTAAGTTATCTTTATTGAAATGTAAAACGAATGTTCTGTATTCGCAGGCCGAGTAAGGTTTGAATAAGTTAAATGGTATTGAATTATGTCAATCGTGTCTGAAATTACTGTACCCAATCAACAGTCAAGCTTAGCTCAATGGCTGGATTATTTGCTGGCAATTCATCCTAGCGAAATTGACATGGGCTTAACTCGAGTCAGCGTAGTTGCCGAGAAATTAAATGTGCTTGATTTAGCGCCAGCTAAAGTCATTACCGTAGCCGGTACCAATGGCAAAGGCACAACCTGCGCTATGCTGGCTTCGATTTTACATCAAGCTGATTTGTCTGTCGGCGTGTATAGCTCGCCTCATTTGCTGCATTACAATGAACGGGTACAAATAAATCAACAAGATGCCAGTGATGACTCCCTTATCGAAGCTTTTTGTGCGATAGAGACGGCGCGAGGTGATATTTCATTAACCTTTTTTGAATATGCCACCTTAGCAGGTTTATATTTGTTTAAAGCTGCTAAAGTCGATGTGATCATTCTTGAAGTGGGTTTAGGTGGGCGATTGGATGCAACCAATATTATCGATTCCGCCGCCACTATTTTGACCTCTATCGATCTTGATCATCAAGAATATTTAGGCGATACCCGCGAACTGGTTGGCAGAGAAAAAGCTGGCGTGTTTCGCTCAGATTGTGTTGCTATTATCGGTGAGCCAGATTTACCGTTGAGCGTCACTGAATATGCTAATCAACTCCGGACAACTCTTTATCGTGTTGGGCATGAGTTTGATTACCATAAAGATCAGACTCAACCAGCATTATGGCACTTTGAATCTGCGCAGCAGTCATATACTGGCTTAACGGTGCCAAGGTTACCGTTAGCTAACGCTGCAAGTGTTGTTGCGCTGCTAAGCCATATTTGGCCGCAAATAAGCCAACAGCACATTAATCGAGGATTACAACAAGCTCAACTGGCTGGACGACTAGAGCAGGTGAGTCAGCAACCATTAGTACTATTAGATGTTGCTCATAATCCCCATGCAGCCAGATATTTAGCACAACAATTACAGGCGTACCAAGGTCGGCGTATTGTAGCCTTGTGTGGCATGCTTAAAGATAAAGACATTAAGTCGGTATTGGCGACATTAGATCAACAAATTAGCCATTGGAACTTGGTGAGTTTAGATAATCCACGCGGCGCATCAGCACAAGCATTGCGTCAAGCATTGCCCAATGACAGTAGTCGTGAGCATGTTAGTGAGTTTGCTGACATCGCTAGCGCATGGCAAGCCATACAAACTACGGTAAATGCCGATGATGTGGTTATTGTCTTCGGTTCTTTTTATACTGTTGCAGGCTTTAAATCTTTATAAACACTATTTATGTCCGACGTCGGTTGTACAAGCCATCATTAACGTCATTTGGTTAAAAAAGGGAATTAGCTTTGAATCGTCAATTTCAAAATCGTTTGGTGGGTACCATCGTATTAGTGGCCTTAGGCGTGATTTTTTTACCCGACTTATTAGACGGTAAAAAAACGCAAGTGGTTGAGGAGTTCACTGAAATTCCTTTACGTCAAACTCAGCCAAGTGCTTCCAATAAAGTTAATTCTGACAATACCGCTGAACCAGTAGAAGAATTCCAAGTGTTAACGATTGCTGAACCACAAGATCTCAGTAACGATATCGTTGCATTAGGGGGAGCTGAACCGAACAAAGAGCCGACCAAAGAAGTCAGCCAAGCCGTTAAGCCGCCAGCTCCAGTGGCAGTAGCAGTGGCAGTTAAAAAGCCTGAAACCCAGGTTGCAAATAAAGTGAAATCACCTATTACTGCTGGTTTTACATTGCAGTTAGGCGGGTTTAATAATATTACCAATGTAAAAGCGTTGATTGCTCAACTGCGAAAAGCGGGGTTTAACGCTTATACACTGCCTAAAGTACCCGTTGAAGGGAAACTAACCCGAGTATTTGTTGGCCCTGAAGTTTCAGAAGAAAAACTTAAAGCTCGTCAGCAACCTATATTCAAATTAACCGGATTAAAAGGCAAAATCGTAGCCTATAATCCACAGGAACAATAACCTCTTCAGACGGTTTTTTGCGTGCGTGATTAATATTTACAATTTGATTGTTCTTAATCACGCAAGAATAATTTGTGCAATCAGAGGTGAGAAACATCTCTGTCTCTGTTAGAATCCCGCCGTCTTGAACCCTATACCGGATCCCCATCTCCATGGTTTGGATTGATTACGCAATAATTATTGTCATCGGGTTATCAACTATTATTAGTTTGATCCGCGGATTTGCCAAAGAAGCCATGTCTCTTGTGGTTTGGTTTGCCGCTTTCTTTATCGCTAGCCAGTTTTATCTTGATCTTGCAGCTCATTTAACCCAAATGCAGGACGAGTTAGTTAGAAACGGTGTGGCGATTGCTATTCTTTTTATCATTACCCTGATCATAGGGGCTCTCGTTAATTATTTATTAGGCCAGTTAGTGGCTAAAACCGGATTATCGGGCACAGACCGTGTTTTAGGCCTGTGTTTTGGTGCCATTCGTGGCGCGTTAATCGTTAGTGCATTACTGTTTTTTATGGATGCTTTTACGGCATTCCCTGACACTAAATGGTGGCAGGACTCTGTTCTTGTACCTGAATTTGGCGTGGTTATTCAGTGGTTTTTTAACTACCTTGAAAATACCTCTAGCTTTGTACCCAAAATATAAACATAAAACACTTTACAGTGAGGAACCTTACCCATGTGTGGTATCGTCGGAATAGTAGGAAAATCAACAGTTAATCAGACCATTTATGATGCGCTGACTGTGCTCCAACATCGTGGTCAAGACGCAGCAGGTATTGTGACGGTTGACATGAATGCGTTTCGTTTACGTAAAGCAAACGGCTTAGTCAAAGATGTGTTTGAACCTAAACATATGCAGCGTTTACAAGGCAATGCCGGTATTGGACATGTTCGTTATCCTACCGCTGGCAGCTCGAGTGCATCAGAGGCACAACCGTTTTATGTTAACTCGCCATTTGGTATTTCGTTAGCACATAACGGTAACTTGACTAATACGATTGAACTGGCTGCAAGCTTAGTCACAAAGCGTCGTCATGTTAACACCACCTCAGACTCAGAAATCTTGTTAAATCTGTTAGCCGATGAGTTACAAGAAACGCGCAGTTTAACCTTAAGTGCCGATGAAGTGTTTGATGCAGTTGCTAAAGTGCATGCGCAAACTCGTGGTGCTTACGCGGTAGTTGCGATGATTATTGGCCAAGGTTTAGTGGCATTTCGCGACCCATTTGGTATTCGTCCTTTGGTATTGGGTAAACACGAAACTGCAACGGGTACTGAGTACATGGTTGCTTCTGAAAGTGTTGCTTTAGACGCTGTTGGTTTTGAAGTGATGCGTGACGTAGCACCTGGTGAGGCTGTTTATATTTCACTTGATGGACAATTGTTTACCCGTCAATGTGCAGCAGACCCAAGCTATGCGCCATGTATTTTCGAATTCGTGTATTTTGCACGTCCCGATTCGAGCATTGATAAAGTGTCTGTTTATGCAAGCCGTGTAAACATGGGCGCTAAGTTAGGCGAAAAAATTAAGAAAGAATGGGAAGATCACGACATTGATGTTGTTATTCCTATTCCTGAGACCTCGTGTGATATCGCATTAGAAATTGCACGTTGCATGGATTTACCGTACCGCCAAGGTTTTGTGAAAAATCGTTATATTGGTCGTACATTTATTATGCCTGGTCAGCTAGAACGTAAAAAATCAGTACGTCGTAAACTGAATGCGATTAATACCGAGTTTAAAGGTAAAAACGTATTATTGGTTGATGATTCTATTGTACGTGGTACTACGTCTGAACAGATCATTGAAATGGCGCGAGAAGCCGGAGCAAAGAAAGTGTATTTTGCTTCAGCTGCACCTGAAATCCGTTTCCCGAATGTGTATGGTATTGATATGCCAACGTCTAATGAGCTTATCGCTCATGGTCGTGATGCTGACGAAATTGCCAAAATCATTGGTGCCGATGGCATTATTTTCCAAGACTTAAGCGACTTAATTGAAGCGGTAAGAATGGAAAATCCAGAGATTAAGCGTTTCGAAACATCTGTGTTCGACGGTCATTATATTACCAACGACGTTGACCAAGCTTACTTGGATCATTTAACGCAATTACGTAATGATGATGCTAAAGCCAATCGCTCAAAAGACATTGGTACTAACTTAGAAATGCACAACGAGTGTCATCCATAAGTTAACCGGCCTTGTTAGCAATATTTGTTAACAACAAAAAACCAGCATGAAAATGCTGGTTTTTTTATGGGTTTAAATCATTAAATCATTAAATCATTAAGTCAAAAGTCAAAAATGGATCCCTCCCAATAAGGCATTTAAGCAGGGATCTAAGCATGTGCGGATAATGAAGATTAAGGGCAAAAGCTAAAATAATGATCCTGACTACTACGTTATTCACCCTGTAATATTTTTAAGCAGGGACCTATATATTTTTTTGGCTTAGTGAGTATTACTCTTGAATAAAATCTTCCATAAACCAGGCGCATAGAGTGTGGCGGCCGTCAACTTGTGCTTTGCTGTAAATTGTTGATGCTTGTTGGCGGACCGTTTTTTCTTTGGTGAGTCGTACCTCGGCAATTTCTTTAAAGCTGAGGCCTTTCAACAGTAATAAAGCGACTTGTTGTTCACTTTTTGTAAACTGCCATGCATCGAATTGTGTTGCGATTGTTATGCTATATTCTTGTCTTGCAGATCGCATTTGTGCTGACATGTGATCGATTTCTTTATCCGCTTTTTTAAGTTTCGATTTGAGTGCTTTGACTTGGCGAGAACTGCGGATCAGGTCATAACCTAAAAAAATACTCGCTGCAATCGTTAACAATACCAGCATGGCTTCTTGGGCAATGTGCCAAGCGGGAATGTCCAGTTGAAAATCGGCAAATATGTCGAACAACTTAAACAAGGTGATTAGCAGTAGCAGTATAATAATGAATACATCTTTTCTCATGACAGCGGTCCAAAAATGAGTGTGTTACGTAAATAAAACTAAAAAGGGTAAGTGATTACGCATTAAAATCATGAGTTTACATTATGGTACATATGTACCATAGCGACATTTATGATACATACTCCCCATGTGTTCTCTACCTAAAGATAATAGTCTAACTATATCTTTTGGGTTAGTGAAATCACATATGTCTGCCGTGAAGTTTAGTATCAAAATATGTCTTATTATTGCGCTAGCGATTAGCTCTTATAGCTATGGCGCTACAAGCAATGACCTGTCACCACTGTTGCAGTTAAGTCAAACGCGATTAAACAAGACCACCTTTAATGCCATGCCACTCAACGATAACCGCTCAGTACAATTGAGCAGTTCGACTTGGTTGACAGGCTTACCGAGCATTAGTTTAAGTTACCTAGGCGATCTGGATAATAGTAACATTTATGAACAAGAAGTATCACTTAACTTACCCATTAAATCTTTTAGTTTGCACCAAAGCGATAACAAATTAAAACGGTTAACAAGCTCTCTGCTTGAGCAACAGGTGGCACTTCAAAAATTATATTTATCTGGTTTGCTTAGACAAAGCATGTGGGATTTTCGCATCGCTTTAGTTAAGTCTAACCAACTGCAACGTAAAGCATCACTATTAGAACAGTTACATGTGCAGCAAAAACAACTGTCTGCAGCGGGTGAGTTTCCTAAAGTCAATTTATTGCTATTAGATCGTGAACGCGTGGATATTGATTTAGCGCAGATTGAACTAAAACAGCAACAAGATGAAGCAATGGCATTATTTCAATCACTCACTGGTTTGAGTGAGATCCCCGAAAATATAGAAGAAAGTGGCCATAATATGGCTGAATTAGACGTGCAATCTATTCATGGTGCTGATGTGGTATTGATGCAGCATCCTTTGTGGCAATTACAGTCGCTGCAACAACAGTTTCAAGACGTCATGATGACAAGCCAGCAAGCGGGTGAACAAGATCCGTGGACTGTGTCATTAACCGCAAAGGAAACGGCTGGTGATCTCTCTAACGACCAACATTTAGGTGTTGGGATCAGTATTCCACTCGGTTTTGGCTCTGCTTTATCTCAACGTGAGCTGTCGGTTTGGCAGAAAGATTATCAAGATCAACGCATCAATAGCGAAAGACTTTATCTGGAACTCAAAAATCAATCACAAAAGCTGTTATTACAGCAGCATAATCTCAGAAAACAGCAGGCCTTGTTACAACGAGGGGTATCACTGAGTCGCACCATCACTGAAGATTTGGCCAAGGTAAAAGACCAAAACCAAATGGGTTATGAAATTTGGTTACGCCGCTACATGGATGCATTGGATACTGAATCACGTTTAGCACTTAACCAAGTGGCCCAGCAACAACTTCATTCTCAGCAACTGCAAGCTTTAGGGATTTCGTTATGATGGCCAAATTTGGCACCAGCCTTTTATGTATCACAATCGGTTTATCATCGGCGTTTGTTCGTGCTGAAACCATATCTCTTAGCGAGTTAGGTCACTTAGACGTGAGTTATATGTCGCCTAAAAAAGTGGCCAGTTATGAAGGTAGTCCTCTTCCTGCACAAATAGCCCGTTTACCCGGTAACGATTATTGGGTTATGACGCCTGAAAATATTCAGCAAGTCACGTTTTTAGTGGGACAGGGGCAAGTTGTCACCAAAGACCAAGCCATTGTCAGATTAACTGGACCGGAAGTGTTTCATTTTTTAGCTCAAATAGAGGCGGCCAAAAGCCTATACGATCTAGCTAAACAGCGTTATGACCGTAATCTGCCTTTATTAAAAAATGGCAGCATTGGCTCAGATAAGTGGCGCGAGATCAGCCAAGATTACTTTAGCGCTCACCTTGAATACGAACACATGCAGCACTTTATGGAGATGGTGCAAAGCATTGATGCAGATACTGAATCGCTGGTGGTCATGGCTCCTGTGGCGGGCATTGTTAATCTTAATTATCTCAATAGCCCCTACAGTGCTGGGGTGCAATTATTCTCGCTTATTCCTACCGAGAGTATTCGGGTGAAAGTCAGTGTGCCTATGAGTCAGTCAACCTCGTTATCTGCGGTGAACATTAATCAATGTCATATTGCCATTGATGAAGTGTCTGCAATTGCTGATGGGGTATTTTTAACAGCTTGGTCTACCCCTGTACCACAAACGTGCAATTTACTCTTAGGGCAACAAATTACTGTGATACCTGAATATCAAAAAGCCGTGTATTTGGTGCCTAAAATTAGTGTATTCACTTGGCAACAAGATAGCCAGATTTTTACCCAAAAAGACCAAACATTGTCTTCATTGAGTATCGATGTATTAGGCTCTACTGCAGATGATTATATTGTCGCGAGTGATCAAGATTTGAGTCAAATTAAAGTCTTGTCTCAATCTGTCGCGGCAGTGAAAGGTATACTGCTTGGTTTAGGAGGCGAATAATATGCTCGCTTCTGTGATTCGTTTTTCGCTAACTCAGCGCTTGTTTGTGCTGATCGTAGCGTTGATTTTAATGTTAGCGGGTACTCGTGCCTGGTTTAATATTCCTCTTGATGCCTTTCCTGATATTTCGCCTACGCAAGTGAAGATTATTTTAAAAGCGCCGGGCATGACGCCTGAAGAAATTGAAGCGCAAATTACTGTACCGGTTGAAACAGAGCTTTTAGGGATCCCAAATCAAGACATTTTACGCTCCACTACTAAGTATGCCATTAGTGATATTACCTTAGATTTTACTGAAGGAACTGATATCTATTGGGCTAGGCAGCAGGTCAGCGAGCGACTAGCGGCGGTATGGGACAGTTTTCCTGAAGGTGTCTCTGGTGGTGTGGCACCGATGAGTACGCCGTTAAGTGAAATCTTTATGTTTACACTTGAAAACCCTAACTTATCGTTAATGGAACGTCGACAGTTGCTGGAATGGGAAGTCAGACCCTTGCTGCGTACCGTTGCTGGTGTGGCTGATGTGAATATTTTAGGCGGCTATGCCAAAAGTTTTAGTGTTAGTCCTAATCCTTCTGCCATGGCTGCCGCTGGCGTCAGTTTTGCAGATTTGCAACAGGCGATTACGGACAATAATCATAATGAAGGTGCCGGTAAATTAACCATTGGTACTGATACCATTATTGTGCGTTCAGAAGGGCGAGTCGATGATATAGATGAACTAAAACAGTTAGTGATTAAGGCGGATGATGCGCAAGTTTATCGCTTGATAGATTTAGCTGACGTACAGATTGGCCATTTAGCCCGCTATGGCGCGGTATCAAAAGACGGTGAAGAGGCGGCTGAAGCCTTAATTATTGCACTTAAAGATGCCAATACTGCCCAAGTAGTCACCAATATTAAAGCAAAGTTAGCGCAAATTAATACTTCGTTGCCCGAAGGCAGCGAGCTTAACGTTTTTTATGATCGTGCTAATTTAATTAATACCGCGATTGATACCATTTCAAGTGCGTTATTTGAAGCCGTGTTGTTAGTGATTGTATTACTAGCGCTGTTTTTAGGTAATGTCAGGGCCGCTTTAGTTGTGTCATTGTCTTTGCCTCTTGCGGCATTAATGACGTTTTTGATGATGGATTTATTTAATCTGTCAGCAAATTTAATGAGTCTAGGTGGCTTAGTCATCGCGATTGGTATGTTGGTTGATTCATCTGTGGTAGTGGTTGAGAACATGGTCAATCTTATTGCGACTAAGCAACGTTTGCCGCGTTTACACCTTATTTATCGTGCGACTAAAGATGTGGCTATTCCAGTTGTATCTGGCACTGTCATTGTGATGATTGTATTTTCTCCCTTACTGACATTAACCGGCTTAGAGGGCAAATTATTTACGCCCGTGGCTGTCACGATTGTCTTTGCCATGTTATCGGCATTGGTGTTGTCGCTTACGGTTATTCCAGTCATTGCATCTTATCTGGTTAACGAAAAGTCTGCACAAGAGCCTAAAGCGATAGAGAAACTAAAAGCGGCTTATTTGAGCAGTTTAAAAAAGACGTTTACCTATAAAAAGCCGTTTATCATCGTGTCGTTTACGCTGTTAGTGGTGAGTTTAGGGCTATTTAGTCTTGTGGGTAAAACCTTTATGCCGACATTGGATGAAGGCGATATTATTTTACAGCTAGAAAAATCACCTTCTATTTCGCTTGAAGCGTCGATTGCTATCGACAAGCAAATTCAAATTACCTTGCTTGATAAGGTGCCAGAAATTAAACAAATGGTTGCGCGGACCGGTTCTGATGAAATTGGTTTAGATCCTATGGGGCTAAATGAAACCGATGTATTTTTGGAACTCGCACCGCGAGACGAGTGGCGCTTTGCTGACAAGACGCAACTGATTGATGCTATTCGCACTGAACTGCTTAATTTTCCTGGAGTAAATTTTAATTTTACTCAACCTATTCAGATGCGCGTCTCTGAAATGCTTACTGGCAGTATTGGTGATGTGGCCATCAAAGTCTTTGGTACCGATATTGATACACTTGGGCAATTAACGGCCCAAATTGAGCAGCTTGTCAGTGACACCAGTGGCAGTATCGATGTAAAAATGGCCATGATTGAGGGCAGTCCATTTATTAACTTAACCCTAGATAATGAGCTGGCACGTGGCTTTGGCATGAGCACCATGGAGTTTTCGCGGTATTTAAAAAGCCAACTTGAAGGTGTTGTTGTGACCGAAGTGCTGCAAGGTAAAAAGCGTACCCCAGTATTGATCGCCAATAATCAAGGCGGGTTGAGTAGTATTAATGAGCTGCAGAATCAATTGTTGGTGATGCCTGATCATTCATTAAAACGTCTTACCGATATCGCTAAATTAACCTACAAAGAAGGCCCTATTTTAATTGAACGCGAACAAGGTGATCGTTTTTCGGTGATTACGACTAACGTGCAAGGCCGAGACATAGTCAGTTTTGTTGAAGAACTCAACGCGAAAATTGACGCTGAGGTTAAGTTACCTAGCGGTTACAGTGTCAGTTTTGGTGGCGAGTTTGAAAATCAACAACGTGCCACTAATAACTTATTACTGGTTATTCCCGTCGCCATTGCGCTTATTACTCTCATTTTGTTTACCACTTTTGGTTCGCTTGCTAAAGCGGGCTTGATTTTGGCTAACGTCCCCTTTGCTATGATGGGCGGGATCGTGAGCTTGTATGTTTCGGGCGAGTATTTATCTGTGCCTGCTTCGGTTGGTTTTATTGCATTACTCGGCGTCGCGGTACTTAACGGTGTGGTGATGGTGAGTTATTACGAGCAGACCAAACATGTCTTTAGCAGTTTATTGGCGCGAGTCGAACAAGGTGCAGCAAGACGTTTACGGCCTATTTTGATGACCGCCACGACAGCCATGTTTGGCTTGATGCCATTGGTGTTTGCATCGGGCCCTGGTGCTGAAATCCAAAAGCCATTGGCCATTGTTGTTATTGGCGGTTTGCTGACATCAACCATTACAACCCTTTATTTGTTACCAATCCTTTATTACTGGCTGGAGAAACGTCAATGATCACGGAGCAATTGTTAGTGCTGATCGCCCAAAATGATATTAAGGACGACATCGTTGATACCTTGATTGAGCTTGAGTTTTTATCTGGTTTTAGCCTAGGTAATATTTGCGGTTTTAGCCGCGAACACAGCCATTTTAATATCAAAGAGCAAGTTGAAGGCTACAGGGAATTTTGTAAGTTTGAAATTATGCATCCTGTGGATCATCAAGATGCGTTATTAGGTGCCTTGTCTGCGGTTTGTAAACAGAATCCGTGTCGATATTGGATTACACCCATTATTCATACAGGCACTTTGTGCTAGCCGCAAAAGAAAAGTACTAAGTCGATAAAGGAAATAGTTGCTGTGTTTGGACCATGCGGTCAACTCATTAAATTTAGTTATAAGAAAGGATATTGAAATGAGAGTTTATCGTTGCCTAACCATGATCTTTTTCGCTTTGCTGGTACCAAATAATATATATGCTAGTGAGCTTTCTGCGAAGAATAGCGATGTGACGATTGAGTTTACTATCGAGCCTACGCGATCTTTGAAGGTAACGTTTGAAAGTAGTGTGACTTTGCATTCAATAGTCATTAGAAATAATGATGGTTATTTACTTAACTTAGATGTTCAAGTGCCAAAAGATCCTGGGACTATTTTTTATTTTAATCTTCCTAAGTTACCTCCAGCTAAGTATCTTGTTAGATGGAAAAGTCAGCTTAATGGTGGCCCAATAAGCCTTGGTGAAGCAACGTTAACCTTAAATGATGACACCTATCCACGGCCTTCTACTAAAAAACCAAAGTACGATATTTTACATAGAAAACTACATGGGTAGTCATACTGCAATTACGTCATTCCTGAGATGCAGCTGATCGGGAATCCAGCTCTTTATTGCAGGACGAAGTCCGTCCTTGTCATTTGCGGCATAGCGTCCTTGATACTTTATATGCCCAGAAATGGACTGCCAATTGAAGCGTTTTAGGCATTATTTTAAAGCGATGTTTACCTGTTGATACTCTTTTAGTGCTTGAGAGGTGTTTCCTGAACGAGATTGATTGATGCGACTGTAGTGCGCAATCGTTTTAGCTAAATAACGCATAGCAATGTCTTGCTGTACAGCATCACTCGCTTGCCAAATTACACTGCCTATAGGGTCCATGTCTGTAAGCGAATCATTAGCAACATTCGTGGGGAGTTTGGGATCACGTCTGATATAAAGGATTTCGTAGAAACGACGGTTTTCTTCAATCAGTTTTTCGTCAATTAATTCACAATTAAGCTTGATAAGTTGTTGGCGTAACTCATATTGATGATGAACTGGACACAAGATAAAATCGATTTTTCGGTTCGAATATTGCTGGCAAAGTGACCTAACAAACTCGATCATCAAATCTCCACCCACTCCGGCAACAATCACTAAGGGTGTATGCTCATCTTGATCCAAAGGGATCGCTGACACATCAACACAATGTACTTGCCATTTTGGTGGGTTTTGCTGTGGGTAAAAACGTTCGAGCTTGGCGGTTAACTGCTGCATCAATGCTGGCACAATGTCGACAAAATGGATTATAGCAGCATGTCTGTCTAGCAACGCGGCGCCGAGTAATCCATGGTCGCAACAGCAATCCCAAATATGAGTGTAACCATTGGGGATCATCATGTTGATATGTGCTAAGCGGTGGCCGAGTTTCATCTATTTATCAAGTTTGGAAGTGAACTTGCGCATTGTAATGATTTAAGTGACTAAGTGGTTAATTATTTCATATTTGCAGCTTGGCGTATTTAACGCTAATCTATACTGTAAATTTATACAGTTAAGTGGCGCGGTTCATTTCATTGAATATTAGCGACCCACCAGTGGATTATGATTTTATATATTGCTGAAAAACCCAGTCTAGGTCGTGCTATTGCCGATGTTCTGCCAAAACCACATAAAAAAGGTGATGGTTTTATCACAGCCGCTAATGGTGATTGCGTCTCATGGTGTATTGGCCATTTGCTCGAACAAGCAGAACCGGACGCCTATGACGATGCATTTAAGTCATGGAAACTCGAACACCTTCCCATCGTGCCGCAAACGTGGAAACTGCAGCCAAAACCTAAAACGCGCAGCCAACTTACGGTGTTACGAAAATTGGTCAAGCAAGCATCATCGATCATTAATGCTGGCGATCCAGACCGCGAAGGGCAGTTGCTGGTCGATGAAGTGATTTCTTATCTGGGTGTAAAAGGAGACAAGCTGAGTCAAGTTCAGCGCTTGTTAATCAGTGACTTAAACCCACAAGCGGTAAAACGTGCATTAGGGCAATTACGCAGTAACCGAGAGTTTATTCCATTATCGACCTCTGCATTGGCCCGCAGCCGTGCTGATTGGCTATATGGCATGAACATGACCCGAGCCTACACGATTCAAGGCCGTAAAGTCGGCTATCAAGGCGTGTTGTCGGTTGGTCGAGTACAAACACCGTTACTCGGGTTAGTGGTACGCCGCGATGATGAAATCGCTGATTTTACCCCTAAAGCATTTTACGAAGTATTAGCCCATTTATTGACAGACCAACAACAAGCATTCACCGCAAAATGGCAACCTAGCGAAGCATGTCAGCCATATATGGATGAAGACGGACGAGTATTAGCTAAAGGTTTAGCCGAAAATGTCGTTGCCCGTATCAATGGGAAACCAGCGGAAGTCACTAAAATTGAAGCTAAAGATAAGCGCCAAAACCCACCATTACCTTACAGCTTATCGGCACTGCAAATAGATGCAGCTAAACGTTTTGGTCTGTCAGCGAAAGAGGTACTGGATACTTGCCAAAGTTTGTATGAGCGCCACAAATTGATTACTTATCCGCGCTCAGACAGTCGCTATTTACCTAAAGAACAGCATGCTTTGGCAACAAAAGTATTGGACGCCGTGCTCAAAGGCGCTTCAGGCTTAATTGATGGTTGTGAGTCTCCTAATAGCAAACTTAAATCTAAAGCGTGGGATGACACTAAAGTAGATGCTCACCATGCGATTGTGCCAACTGAAAAGGTGGCTAATTTATCGGCATTATCAAGTAACGAAGCTAAGTTATATCAACACGTGGCAAGGCAATATTTAGCCCAGTTCTATCCCGCTTATATCTATGCAGAAACCGCAGTTGAAGTGACCATTGCTGGTGGCTTATTTACCACTAAAGCACGTCAAGATAAAACCTTAGGCTGGAAACAACTGTTTAAACGTTCTGCCACTGCAAATCAAGCTAGTTCTAATTCAACTAGCAGTGACGAGGACAATGAAGACGCGGTACAGTCTTTGCCTCCACTGGTTAAAGGTCAAATTTTGCATTGTCAGCGTGGTGAATTACTACAGAAAATGACCCAAGCGCCGAAGCATTTTACCGATGCCACTTTATTAGGTGCAATGACCGGCATTAGCCGTTATGTGACAAACAGCGAGATTAAAAAAATCCTTAAAGAAACCGATGGCTTAGGCACAGAGGCCACCCGGGCCGGCATTATTGAATTATTGTTTAAACGCGGATATTTGGTTCGCCAGGGTAAAGCCATTAAAGCGACGCCTGTGGGAGTTGGCTTAATACGCAGTTTACCCGAATCAGCAACCACGCCCGACATGACCGCATTATGGGAAAATAGCTTGGATGCTATCAGCCAAAAACGTTTAAAGTATGATGCTTTTATGCAGCCATTGTTGAGCCAATTAGATGGCCTCATCACTCAAGCATCGAGCCAGTTACCCTCAGCATTACAAGGTGTCGCCAGTACTGCACCGAAACGAAGTTTTAAGAAATCGTATAAAAAGAAGGCTAAAGTGAAAAGCTAAATTGGCAAGAGTTACTTGCATTACAGTCTAGGTATTTCGGGAATATAACTGTGTTAACTCACCATTAGGAACTTTGTAAATGTCATTGTGAACTTTTAAACCATTAAGTTCATATAGTAGATATTTACAGACAAACATACTAATAACCTAGGAAAATAAAGGAGAGTGTTATGAAAAGCACACTAGTGTTAACGATATTTGCAGCAAGTTTATTGTCTTATGCATCTAATGCCACAGCAGATAAAACCATTTTAGCTGGTGGATGTTTTTGGTGTATGGAGTCAGATTTTGAAAAACTTGATGGCGTAACCGATGTGGTCTCAGGATTTACTGGCGGAAACATCAAAGACCCTACCTATAATGGTAACCACAGTGGTCATTATGAAGCGGTTGAAATAACATACGATCCTAGCAAAGTGAGCTATACAGAGCTGTTAGAACATTACTGGGTCAACATTGACCCTTTTGATGCAAGCGGACAATTTTGCGATAAAGGTTCTAGCTATTTAAGTGCTGTTTTTGTGGCAAACGACACCGAGCGAAAAATTGCCCAACAGTCTAAAAACAAAGTAGAAAAGCAGTTTCCGAATAGTAAAGTTGTGACGCCTATTTTAAATGCGTCTACATTTTATCCTATCAAAGGCGATGAAAGTTATCATCAGGATTACTATAAGAACAACCCCATTCGCTATAATGCTTATCGCTGGAATTGTGGCAGAGACCAAAGGTTAAAAGATATTTGGGGAGATAAAGCGACACATTAATTTATTGGTTTTCAATCGAACTCCTGTGAGTTCGATTGATAGTGGCTATGTTTAGCTTATGTTTGACTCCTGTTTACAACATAGCCCCGCGACTAAAAGCTATTCTTGATGAAGTGCAACAGTAATGAAGTTTATTTAGCGCTAATTTATTGTCCGCTAATTATGATACAGATAACTTATCAATAATGTATTGATTCTATTCAGTCCGGATTAACATCACGGGATTCTATTTTACCCGTATGCGTTTGAACATTTAAAACGAGCATTTAATCCAACACGCTTTTATCGAGTATTCCTTTCTCTATTAGTTGCAACAAAATACTGCGAGTTTTGTCTTTAAGCATGTCACGCAGTAATCGCGCTGCGGGTGTAATAGATTGTCTGCTAGGAAATACCAACCAGAGTTCAGTGGATTTAACGGGATAGTCCGCCATTATCCTCACTAGGTTATTGGTCAGTAAGTCATGTGACATGTCTAAGCATGACTTAGCTGATATTCCTTTGCCATTAACGCACCAACGTCTAACTAAGTCTGCATCATTGGCAACCCGGTCACCGGATACTTTTACTTTAATACTGTTGTCAGCTTGGGTGAACTCCCAGATGTCGTGAGTTAAGTTTTGTAATTGATATAGCAGGGCATTATGTTCTGCCAATTCTTGTGGATGTGTTGGGGTGCCAAATTTATCAAGGTAAGTTTGTGATGCACAAATTAGCCTTGGCACATTACAAATTTTAAAGCCGTATAAATTAGCATCATTAGGTGAACCATAACGTAAAGCTAAATCGACAGCGTCGCGATAAAAGTCAACGTTGGCATCACTAATGCTGACTCTCAAACTCACTTTTGAATGAGTATCCATAAATTCATCAAGCCAAGGGATTACAATATTACGCCCCAGATCCGATGATATGGCTAAGCGTAAGTCACCATCAATAATGTCCAGCTCACCTTTCATGTTTTGCTTTGCTTGCTCCAGCATTAACATGGCTTGCTCACACTGCGGTATATACTTTTCGCCAGCGCTCGATAAACGAAGTTGCCGGGTGGTGCGAATAAAAAGTTCAACGCCTAAACTGGCTTCAACGCGTTTTAATGCAGCACTAGCGGTGGCGGTGCGCATGTCTAGATTGGTTGCCGCGGCAGTTATGCTGCGAAACTCTGCGACTTTAAGCACCACATAAAGGTCTTCTAATAACATGATTATCCATTTTTAATTGATAATGTTTCAATTATTATGCTGTTTATGGGAGATAAAACAAGCGCTAATATAGCTTCATCAAGTTTGAGCAACCTTATTTTATATATCACAGGAACAATCTTATGAAAGCTATTGGATATAAACAGTCTCTTGAAATTTCGAACCCAGAATCATTAATCGATGTGACATTGGATCAACCAATTGCAACAGGCCGTGATTTATTGATTAAAGTTAATGCCATCGCTGTTAACCCTGCCGATTATAAAGTGCGCTTAAACATGCCACCGGCAGACGGTGAAGTAAAAGTGATTGGTTGGGACGCGGTTGGCGAAGTCATTGCAACGGGTGATAAGTCAAGTCAATTTAAACCGGGTGATGTGGTGTACTATGCTGGTGATATTACTCGCACAGGAAGTAACGCTGAATATCAGTTAGTAGATGAACGCTTAGTGGGCATGAAGCCTAAGAGTTTATCGAATGCAGAAGCTGCTGCACTACCTTTAACGGCGATAACAGCATGGGAATTGTTGTTTGAACATTTATCGATTAAGCAGCAAAGCCCTGGCGCTGTAGAGAAATCAAACGAAGTGATTTTGGTTGTTGGCGCAGCGGGTGGTGTGGGTTCTATATTTGTACAATTGGCTAAAGCCATTACGGGTGCAACCATTATTGGTACCGCATCACGTGCCAGTTCAAGTGAGTGGGTTAAGAAATTGGGTGCGGACTATGTTGTCGACCACACTAAACCGCTTGTTGCGCAAATAGCGGCATTAAACATTGGCCCTGTTACTCATGTTGCGAGTCTAAACAGCACCGATACTTATTTTGATAGTTACACAGAGTTATTAGCACCGTTTGGTAAGATTGCGATGATTGACGATCCAGTTGCGCTTGATGTGACTAAATTAAAGCTAAAGAGTTTGTCATTACATTGGGAGTTTATGTTTGCTCGTTCGATGTTTAACGCAGTCGATATGGATGAGCAGGGACGTTTACTTAACCGAGTAGCGGATCTTGTCGACCAAGGTTTTATTCAAACTACGTTAGGCCAGCACATGGGCGCAATAAATGCTGCAAATCTTCGTGCTGCACATGAGGCGTTAGAAGCTGGCCGTGCGATTGGTAAAATTGTGTTAGAAGGGTTTTAATTAAGACCTTAAATTATATTATTGAGTAATGTTAAATACTTATATTACCGAACACTTATATTATCGAACAGGAATCAACATGTCACATTTAACGATTGTAGCCAATATTAAAGCCAAAGCGGACAAAATTGAATTGGTGAAAACTGAGTTACTGAAGCTGATTGACGTTACACGCGCTGAACAAGGGTGTATTAGCTATGAATTACACCGAGACAATGATAACTCTGCTCACTTTATGTTTTATGAGACTTGGCAGACCCGTGAATTATGGCGTGTGCATATGGAAAATCAGCATTTAGCCGATTTTGTGGCTGCAACTCAAGGCGCTGTTGATGAATTTACGTTGAATGAAATGACCGTTATCGACTAGTTTTATTCAAGTTGGCGATTCAATTGAATGACATCCAAAAGCAGAACATAAAATGTTCTGCTTTTTTGTCGATTTTTTTTAGTCTCTTATGAGACACTCAAGTGATAAATCGACTTGATTAAACCTAGTTCAGGTTAAATATTAGGATAAGTGGCAAGATGGAAATCAGATTTACGCAGTTGCAGTGTTGTTCATCGAGTGTCACTGTCGATATTGATGATTGGGTGATTGAATCACAACAATCTTGGGGGGTATTTAGCACCGAAGGTGATGTCGGTGCATTACTTGGTCAGTTATTAACCCAGCAAGTTGATGCACAAACCTTAACGTATAGTGGCGATATTACCGGTGTCACGCCAGCTTGTGTGGCATTAGTGTCATTGCTTGAGCAACAATCACTGCTTGAAGCTATTTTAGAGCAAGATGACAGCGAGTCACTGGGATATACCGATCCTAAAACGACCGTGTTTGGGGTTGTTTTTAATCAATGCCATGACAATGACTTAACCCATCAATTGCTGCAGCAATTAGATTTAACGCATTTAAGCTTAAGTCCTTTTGCTCAATTGTCTACCGGTGAAGGGCGCAGAGTAATGCTTGCCCGTGCAGTAGCAACCCAAGTGCCTTTTTTAGTGCTCGACGAACCTTATGCAGGCCTTGATGTTGCGCACAGACAGACCCTGACGGAATATTTACAACAATTATCTCAAACCAAACAAATACTGGTCGTGGTTTCGCGTGAAGAAGATATGCCAGATTGGATTGAACATGTTGCTATGTTTAGTCATGGTAAATTAGACAGTATGATGACCAAATCACAGTGGGACAACCATCCTGTAATTGCCCAGTTAACGGCGCAAGCGGGTCAACAAAGCGATGATATGTTAGCGCTTATTCGTCGTCACAGACATAAACCATTATTTGCTAACCCGGTTTTTCAGTTAAACAATGGACGAGTGGCTTACAGCGATAAAGTGATTTTCTCGGGTGTGAACTGGCGTATTGATAATGGCGTGCATTGGCAGGTCAAAGGGCCAAATGGTTGCGGTAAGAGTACTTTGCTTGGGCTTATTTTTGGTGACCATCCACAATGTTACAGCAACGACATTGATATTTTTGGCAAAAAAAGAGGGTCTGGCGAGAGCATTTGGGAAATTAAACAGCATATAGGTATGGTGTCTTCGGCATTACATCAGCAATATCGGGTTAACTGTAGCGCACTGGATGTGATTGTTTCTGGTTTTTATGATTCTATTGGTTTGTACCAAAAACCGACGGCACAACAAATATCTGTCGCTACAGAATGGTTGGCCATTTTACACATGGGCCATTTAAGTAAAACCGCTTTTCGACAATTAGAATATGGCCAACAACGCTTATTACTCATTGCTCGCGCCATAGTGAAACAACCCACCTTATTGATCCTCGATGAGCCTTATCAAGGTTTGGATTATTTGGGACGCCGACTGATTAAAAATGCCCTTGAACTCATTGCCAAAGAACACTTAAGTCAATTGTTGTATGTCTCGCATTATCAAGAAGATAGCCTAGACAGTATTCAGCATTATATTGAGTTTGTGCAAGATGAAAACCAAAATGGTTATCGGGCGGTGGTTTCTCAGGGGTAATTCCATCGTGTTTAAAGAGTCTCTAAATAGCTAACTTAGGTTGGCTATTTTTGTTTGTGAGTTTATTTTCTAATAATAATTGATAATGTTTCAATTATTATGCTCTATATGGCGATTAAACTTTTGTATATCATAACCACATTAACGCCGATAGCCTTGAATATTGAGTGAATTGAGCTGTAATAGGGCTATAGATATACAGCGACACGCTTAAGGAAACTGATGCTACTTGATACACCCATTTGCGATTATGGCTGGAAAGCCCCAGATTTCACCTTGAAAGATGCCAATGGTAATGCTTTTACCATGAGTGAGCACTTAGGAGAAAAGGGCTTATTAATTATGTTTATTTGTAATCATTGTCCTTATGTTAAAGCCGTTGCGACGCGTTTAGCTGCGGATACAAAGCAATTAATGGCTGAAGGCATCAATGTGTTAGCGGTTATGTCTAATGATTATCATGATGTTGAGGCCGACTCGCCACAAAATATGCTGCGTTTTGCCAAGCAACATGGTTTTGAATTTGCTTATTTAGTGGACGAAGATCAGCAAGTGGCTAAGCAATATGGTGCAGTGTGCACTCCAGACTTTTTTGGTTTTAATCATTTCGGTGAATTGCAATATCGTGGCAGGTTAGATGATGCGCGTTTGCAAGATGCGCCGAACAGAGAACCTGAACTACTACAAGCCATGCAAATGATTGCTGCAATAGGCAAAGGGCCTAAACAACAAACAGCCAGCATGGGTTGCTCTATTAAATGGCGATAAGCCATTTTAGTTAGCTATAAATTTAATGAGCTATAAACCTTGAAAAATTGTTTTTAAGCACAATAATAATGCAAAGAAATTTTTAAGTTAACTGTGTTGTTAACTAATTGTATTTATTGTTAATTTGTATTTTTTTTTTTGAGTTTAGTTTGAGTTTTAGATGTTATTTACGACCAATGGTTGTGACTAACAAGGTTAGTTACTCGATGATATTAATCAACAGCATTAATCAATGTCGTTAACTGCCAGTCCTTTTAATGATTGTTAACATCGAGATATCACATGACCAATGCCATTATTGCTGATTTAGAAAAACGTTACACTGCCAAACGCTATGATGCGACTCAACGCGTGCCTAAAGAAGATTTAGCCGTGATTTATGATGCTATGGTGTTATCGCCGTCATCAATTAACTCTCAACCATGGAAGTTTATCGTGATTGAAAGTGACGAGGCCAAGCAACGTTTACATGACTCTTATGCTAATAAGTTTCAGTTTAATCAACCGCATGCTAAAACGGCTTCACATACTATATTGTTTGCATATAACCCTAAGTATACCCGTGAAGATTATGCCAAAGTGGTAGATCAAGGCATTATTGATGGCCGTACTAAGCCTGAAGATCGCGAAGCTGCATTTGGTGGATACGCATTTGTTGACTTAAACACTGATGAAGCGGGTAACAATGCGGCTTGGACTAAGTCACAAACCTATTTAGCATTAGGTAACACTATGCATACGCTAGCGCGTCTTGGTATCGACTCTACGCCAATGGAAGGTGTTGATAGTGAAATGCTAGGCCAAATATTTGCTAAAGAGTTGGACGGTTATGTGTGTGAAGTTGCATTAGCATTTGGTTATCATCATTCAGATGAAGACTACAACGCCAAGTTACCAAAATCTCGTTTAAACATTGAGCAAGTATTACAGGTTTTATAATTGATCCGTCGCTATTTACGCGACTGATATTAATGAAAAAGGGGGCATAAGAGTAATCTTATGCCCCCTTTTTTAAGTTACTGAAGCTGAACACGTTGACCAGTATTGAGTCACTAGCGCAAACAGTGGCCACGATTGAGGCTGATCAATTTATCGAGTACGCGTTCGCCGTCCATACGAATACCATTGTGCTCATATTCTGATGTGAGCCAATACTTAAGGTTCGCCACTTTTTTTGTGGTTTCTAAACTGTATTGCATTTCGACAAACATATCTTCGCTGTATATCGCGGCTGCAACCGGGACTTTATTATTAGCCAGTTTCTCTAGGTCATATAACGCAGGCCAGTCTTTTTTCGCTGCGATAAGTTCAGCGGCTTGTTGCAGTGGAATGAGTTGTTCAAATTGGGCAAACATCCACGGATAGACCATTTCGCCAGTGAACAATAATGGTTTGTCAGGACGATAGTTAAATTGGCTGTATTGTGCTCGTACTCTGTGTGCGGCCCAAGTTGATGCTTGTTGCTGACAATAAATAGACTCATGCATTAATGCAAAAATAGGGTTGGTGTTATAGTCGAGAAATTGACTGAACTGATGTAAAAACAGTGGATTAATGTCGATACCATGCGGCGTTTCAATTAAGGCTTGCTCAAGCAGATAGTAAACCGCTTCAGGGCCTTGTTCCATACCGATATTAATGCCTAACAACTGCAACATTTCAACTGTGAGTTGCTCGCCAGTGGCTAAGTAGACTTTGTTTTCGTAAAGGTATTTTGCTAAGTCATCGACTAAGGTGCGTGCATCACTAAAGCGCTTGAAAAAGTCATTGTTTTTAGCGATGACACGTTGATAAGTGGCTTGATAAACCTCTTCGGCAGGGCGGTCTAGTGAAGGAATACCACCAGTAATGTATGCCTCTTTTAGGCCTTCTGGCGCAGCAGACAAATAATGCAATACACAAAATCCACCAAAACTTTGGCCTAAAATACTCCAAGGTTGGTCTGGCGATAATTTTGCGCGAATATACTCCGCATCTCGAACAATATTGTCTGCACGAAAAAAGCTTAGGTAGTCCGCTTGGTCTGTTGAACTCATGTAGCTTAAGCTGGTGGCATTAACTGGGCTTGATAGTCCGGTGCCTCGTTGGTCGAGTAATAACACTCTATATTCAGTTAACGCACGTTTTATCCAACCGTTATTGCTGATCGGTCTGACGGCACCAAATCCTGGCCCACCTTGAAAAAACACTAAATAAGGCAACTTTTTATGTTGGTTCTCAACGCTGACAATTTCCCGAGCGAAAACTGTAATCTGTTTACTTGGACTTTGTTGATAGTCTAACGGCACAGAGAAAAAGTGCTTACGAGCAACAATGTCTGCTAAGGTGAGTTCTGTGTGCATATAATGCCTATTCAGTGTTGATTAATGGGACAGCAAATTTTTTCAAACTCTGATGTACCGGTGCTATTTTTTGGTGTTAGAGGCGCATCTATATGGTTTGACTCATACGGTGTTTGGGCACTTATTTAGGCGCGAATGATACTATTTTATGAGCCATCTTAACGATTAACAATCGGTAACTCGATGGAAATCACATTAAATAGGTATCTAGATCAAATCTGCCTAGGTAAAATTAACTGATAATTAACCGAATGATCATAAAGAACGAGGTTGTCGATGAAGTATCAAATCATCCCCGTAACGCCTTTTCAGCAAAATTGTAGTGTTATATGGTGCGAAAAGACCTTAAAGGCTGCGGTTGTTGATCCTGGTGGCAATATTGACCGAATTTTAGCTGAGGTGGCTAAGTTAGGGTTAAGTGTTGAAAAAATATTATTAACCCATGGTCATATTGATCATGTCGGTGGTGCAGCTGAATTAGCCAAAAAATTAGCGGTGCCGATTATTGGTCCGCACATAGCGGATAAATTTTGGTTAGAAAACTTAGTTAAACAAAGTCAAAACTTTGGTTTTCCACGCGCTGAAGCTTTTGAGCCGAATCAGTACCTTAATGAAGGTGATGAAGTGAGTGTAGGAGAACAACATTTACAGGTGTTGCATTGTCCAGGGCATACACCCGGACACATTGTTTTTTACGATAAAATGGCTGATTTAGCTTGGGTTGGCGATGTGCTTTTTAGAGGCTCAATTGGTCGAACTGATTTTCCGCAATCTAATCATCAAGATTTACTTCACTCCATTACCACCAAATTATGGCCATTAGGGCTCAATGTCAGTTTTATTCCCGGCCATGGGCCTATGTCGACGTTCGCTGATGAGCGACAACATAACCCTTTTGTTGCCGATCAGTTATTTGATTAACAATTTGTTATGTGATCAGGTCATTGAGGTTATTTATTAATAAGTTGAAACCATTGATTCTTTGCATTGTAAACGCAGTCTGTTAGCTTAAGATAATGCGTTTACAAATGATGGACAGCCAACATGGTTCAACACCTCGTTGATTTACTCGATACCTGGTTACCTTCTTATCAAGAAGACTGGGTACTCGCCGTTCTTACCCAAGTACAAGGGTCTTCTTACCGCAAACCTGGCGCCATAATGCTATTTCATCCAATGGGTAAAAGCCTAGGGATGTTAAGTGGTGGTTGTCTTGAGGCGGATTTACGTCGTCACGCCCAACGTGCGATTCAAACTCAGCAAGTTATTCAGTTAACCTATGACGCAACCGATGAGTCTGATACCAGTTATCAGCTGGGCTGTGGTGGTATTGTTAATATCATGATGGTGTCGTTAAATAAATCGAACAATTATCTTGGTTTGGTGAGTGTCCATGACGCCTTAATGCGTGGTCATGCAGGTGTGTATCAAATTGATGTTGTTGCAGATGGCACGCCGGTCAATAAACTAAGTGGTCACTTTGTCGAACAAGGCGCCGAGCTATCAACATCTGTCACTCTCAATAGTAAAACTCGCGCAGTAGTCGATCAAGATACTACTGTGTTGCATATTCCAGTTAGACCACCAGTACACATTGGTATTTTTGGTGGTGGCTTAGATGCACAACCTATTGCACAAATGGCGCAAACACTTGGTTGGAAAGTCAGTGTGTTTGATGAACGTACTGCTTATGCGCGTACTTATGATTTTCCTGGATGTCAGATCATCAAGAAACCAACAGCAGAAGTGTCTACAACACTTTTGGCTAGTTTAGATGCCGCCTTTGTGATGAGCCATAATTTACAAATTGATGCTAAAACATTACAGGTACTCCAAACCATACCTTTGGCTTATATTTCGTTATTGGGTCCTACCCATCGTCGTGACAAGGTGTTGAGCATGGCTGAACTCAGTGTCGATGATTTTAGTGGCTATTTTTCGGCACCTGCAGGGTTAGCATTAGGCGGCGAGCTGCCTGGTTCGGTTGGGCTCAGTATATTATCTCAATGCCATGGAGTGCTGTATCAAAGTCAGTTAACCAGCCTTGATACGGTGATGTTGTCATAAACTCTCAGAGTACATGCATTCATGAAGCCTAAAATTGTTACTGTAATCTTAGCCGCTGGCGCTAGCAGCCGTTTTAACGGTGCTAAAATTGTCGCCAAAGTGCAAGGCGAACTAAGCTTACTTGAGCATTGCCTGCAGACTCTCGATCGCGTCACCACCGCAGTGGGTATCACCCCAGCGGTGGTAATGTTAGGTGCACATCAAACGGATGAAGTATTGGCGATCACTGCGGATCATCATCGGCTCATCAATGATAATTGGCAGTTAGGCTTATCAAGCTCGGTAAAACTTGCAGGGCGTTATGCTCAAAGCCAACAAGCAGATGCAATGTTAATCGTATTAGCCGACCAAGTGGCTTTGCAAGAAACAGAGTATTTGCAATTGATAGAAGCCTATATTCGTAATAACTTAACTACTTGCGCTTTTTACCTGCAAAATGTGGGTGTTCCAGCTATTTTTTTAGCTGAAGATATTAATGTTTTGATGTCGATTGATGGCGATAAAGGTGCTAAAAGCATTTTAAAACAACATGATAAAAATAATAGCTTGAACGTTGTTCAGATGGAACAAGCGCAATTTGATATTGATACACCAGCTGACTTAGCTCGTTGGTTAGATAATAAGGATTAATTATGACAACCCCAACACAAAAACTGATGGTAAATGGAAAGGATTTCACCCTCGATGCAGACCCTAATATGCCCGTTCTTTGGGCATTGCGTGACATATTAGGCCTAACTGGCACCAAATTTGGTTGTGGCGCAGGGCTCTGTGGGGCATGCACTATTCATGTTGACGGTAGTCCTATGCGCGGGTGTTTAACCAGTTTAAAACAAGTACAAGGCAAGCAAGTTACCACTATTGAAGGTCTTGAGGCTGAAAAGTTAAAGCAAGCTTGGTTAGAACATAATGTACCGCAATGTGGTTATTGTCAGGCGGGGCAGTTAATGTCTGCTGCTGCGTTATTAACCTCGACGCCCAAACCTACTGAAACACAAATAGCCGATGCCATGTCGGGTAATATTTGTCGTTGTGGGACTTATCCACGGATAAAAGCCGCTATTCAATCGGCTTCGGAGGCGTGATCATGACCACATTCACAGCAGTTGAAAATATTAGTCGTCGTAATGTATTAAAGATATTTGGTGCAGTCGGTGGTGGATTAGCGTTAGGCGCAACAGGCCTAAGTTGGAGCCCAATGGCGTTAGCTCAAGACAAGCAAGCAATGATGAACTTGTTTGTGGCTATTGGGGAAGATAATAAGGTGTATTTGACTTGTCATCGCTCTGAGATGGGACAAGGGATCCGAACGGGCATACCACAAATTTTAGCTGATGAATTGGAAGCTGATTGGGATAAGGTTGTCGTGGTTCAAGGTTTAGCAGATAAACGTTACGGCAGCCAAAATACCGATGGTAGCCGCAGTATCCGTAAGCATTATCAACGTATGCGCCAAATGGGCGCAACCGCCAGAACCATGCTTGAACAAGCCGCAGCACAAATATGGCAAGTTCCAGTGACTGAAGTGTACGCTAAAGCTCATAAAGTCCATCACAAAGGCAGTCAAAAGAGTATTACTTACGGTGAGTTAGCACTAGTTGCAGCGACATTAGCGATGCCAGAGTTAGATTCGGTTGTGCTCAAGCCCGAAAGTGAATTCACTCATATCGGTCAATCCCACACCATTGTCGACATGGATGCGATGCTAACGGGTAAAGCAATATACGGATATGATATTAAACTCGATGGAATGTTGTATGCCAGTATCACTCGTCCGCCAGTATTAGGCAGTGATGTGGTTAGTGTTGATGATGCAAAAGCCCGTAAGATTGCTGGGGTGGTTGATATTATTACTTTGCCAGTGCCTAAAGGTGCGCCATTATTCCAAGCTCTAGGTGGGGTTGCCGTGATTGCAACAAACAGCTGGAGTGCAATTGAAGCACGTAAAGCGTTAACCATTACCTGGTCTAAATCGATTAATGATAGTCATGACTCAGAGACATATTTGCAAGGCTTGGTTGAGCGAGTTAACCAACCGGGTAAAGTGATGCGTCAATTAGGTGAGTCTGTTACTGATTGGCCACAAGCTTCTACGGTTAAGGCCGTTTATACCGTTCCGTATTTAACTCATGCAATGATGGAGCCGCCAGTAGCAACGGCGAATGTGACGGCTGAAGGTTGCGAGTTGTGGGCTTCGAGCCAAACACCACAAAGTACCCAGCAAAATGTGGCAGGTGCGTTAGGGCTTAAAGAAGAGCAAGTTACGGTTAATGTGACTTTGTTGGGCGGTGGTTTTGGACGTAAATCTAAGCCGGACTTTAGTGTTGAAGCTGCTATTTTATCGCAAAAACTCAATAAGCCGATCAAAGTCTGCTGGAGTCGAGAAGACGAAATTCAAAACGGTTATTACCATGCGATCAGTGCACAGATGTATCAAGTTGCATTAGACAGCAATAAGATGCCGACAGCATTATTAGCGCGTACGGGTTTCCCTTCAATTAGTTCAACATTTGCCGAAGGTGTTGAATATCCTTCAGCTGGCGAACTTGATTTAGGCTTTAGCGATGTACCGCTAGCCCTTAAAAATATCCAACTTGAAGCCGTTAAAGCTCCTGCACACACTCGTATAGGTTGGATGCGGTCAGTATGTAATATTCAACATGCTTTTGGTATTGGCAGTTTTGTCGACGAAATAGCGGTAAATGCTAACAAACCCTGTGTGCAAATGTGGCGTGATTTATTAGGTCCGTCTCGAATTGAGCCGTTTGAAAATCAAGCTTTTACTTATGGTAATTACGGTGAGGAGTTAGCGGATCATCCCGTTGATGTGGGCCGTTATCATAAGGTGTTAGATAAGTTAGAAGCGGTAATGGCAGATGCGCCTACAGCGGCTGAAAACCAAGGTTGGGGTATGGCTGTTCATCGCAGTTTTGTTAGCTATGTTGCGGTAGCGACATTAGTTGAAGTAGTTGATAAACAGCTTAAAGTATTGAAATCCATAGCGGTGATTGACGCCGGTAGAGTGGTTAATCCTGATCGGGTTAAATCACAACTAGAAGGCGCAATCATTTTTGGGTTAAGTTTAGCCATGATGGGCGAAATCAGCTTTAAAGATGGCAAGGTTGAACAATCTAACTTCCATGATTATCCGTTATTGCGTTTACCGCAATGCCCTGATATTGAGACCTATATTATTGAGTCTACGGCAAAACCTGCCGGTGTTGGTGAGCCAGGCGTACCGCCTGTTGCACCGAGTTTAACCAATGCAATTTTTGCGGCCACGGGGATCAGATATCGCGATTTACCGCTTAATAAGTTTTTATCGATCTAGCCATTTTCGTGAGCTATAGCACTTAAGTTTTATTATCTTAAGCCGATAATAAATAAGCCAAATGCCTAAGTGTATGCGCACTTAGGCATTATTATTGTGTGCAAACAAAAAATTTAAAAATGTTGGTTATTGAATAGTAATTGAATCTGAATAATCAGACTCTTCTATAATATTAATTGGCGTTTGTGTGGGTGTTATTCGTTTATGTCGTTTTGTTCTCACTGTTGAGATAATGGCCAATTGCCTTAGGAAGCTTATATGAAGCAAATCCAGTTTAGAAAAATTGATGCAATCTTGATTAAATTCAGCCTAAATGGAAAATTTTGGGTGGTGTGTTCACTTGTGGCATTGATCACCAGTGTTGTAGCGCTAATGAATTACCAACAAACAAACGACTTAATTGAACAAACATCGTTACAACGTGTTAAAGCAAGTATTGAAAGTTATGCTTCGGTTGCTAATAATCAAGGTTTAGCAAATGATGCCCTCAAGCAATTTGCCCAAGAAAATCAATTGCAGCTATCTGGGCGTGACAATACGTTACGCAGCGGCGATGTAGTGACGGCATCGGCGAGTGTGGGCAACCAATTTTTAACGATGAGTCAAAATGTACAACCGTCGGAACAAGAGCCGTTAAGCCAAACTAGTTTTATGTTAATAATCGCATTGGTGGGTTTATTACCCTTATTTCAGTTGAGTTACTGGATCTCAACCTCATTAGGGGGAGGTTTATGGGAAATGTACATGGCAATCAAGCGTCTAGCTGACGGTGATTTAACCATGAGGTTAAATTTTTTTGGTACAGACGACTTCAGTTTAATCGCCAAAGATATTGATCGTTGCGCCGATAATATGAGTGAAATGGTCAGTGCTATCCGCAGTAATGCTGAAACCTTGGCTGTTGCCGCTAACGAGTTTAATCATCAAGCCAGTACCAACGACGAGCTGATTGATCAGCAACATCACTTTTTAGACTCAGTGGCACACGCCATGGATCAAATGACGGCCGCCATAGCCGATGTGTCACATCACGCGAGTGATACATCATTAAATACTAAGCAAAATGCAACGCAAATGGATCAAAGCCAAAGTAAGATTAACGATGCCGTCAAACGTATTAGCTATTTGTCTGAGCGTATCGCTGAAGCGTTTTCATCTGTCGAGCAGCTCTCCCGCGATGCCACCCAAATTAATGATGCTGTTACTACCATTGATAGTATTTCTGAACAAACCAATTTATTGGCATTAAATGCTGCCATTGAAGCGGCGCGTGCCGGGGAGCAAGGTCGTGGTTTTGCTGTGGTGGCGGACGAAGTGCGAACCCTTGCGGGGCGTACCCAAAAAGCCACCGTAGAAATTCAAAACATGATTGAAGGGTTGCAACAAGGTTCTAAAAAACTGACCAGTATTACCAATGTGATTGTTGCTGAAGCAGACCAAGGGAGTGCGAGCATTAAGGCGGTCGGTGATGATATTACTCATATGGCTGAGTCTATTAATGCGGTGTTCGATATGAGCAGCCAAATAGCCGCATCCGCGGAACAACAAAGCATGTCTGCGAGGGATATCGCCTCACAACTTAATCAAATTCGTCATCAATCGGAAACGATTCGCAGTACTTCCAAACAAGCTGGTGTATTAGCTAAAGATTTGAATCAATCGTCTAAAGGTTTAGCTGCGATTTTAAGTCAATATAAAATCTAGCGCTTACAGCCTTATCATTAAAGAGGAGATCGTTGATATATTTTTGATTAGCTTGAAATAAAGTACTAAGGTATCTGGTCTGTTACTAAGTTGTTAAGTGGTGGTTTAAGTGTATTGACTCTAATTTAGTCGTCGAACACCACTTGAGTTAGTCGCATTATACTATTAGATATCTGTGAATAGCATGGTGTATGTGTCATCGCCACCTTATTGCGGCGCTTTATTGTGTTATTCGGCAAACATCATTAGGAGTATCAATGATTATTATCTCTACGCGCGTTGTTATAGCGCTGACCTTAAGCTGTGTATTATTGAGTACCTCTGCCGCGATCGCAGCACCGCAGAGTATTGCGGTGTTAAATGCCCAAGGCCAACCAGCACAAAACATGGTGGTGTATTTACTCCCCAGCGACCCTGCCAATATTGTTACCACCGTTGCTCCGCCAAAAGCTGAAGTTCATCAAAAAGATAAGCAGTTTTCTCCCTATATTACTGTTGTACAAAAAGGCAATGATGTGGCTTTTGTCAATGAAGATGATATTACTCATCATATTTTTTCTGCATTAGGGCCGAAGCGTTTTTCATTCAAACTTCGTCATCAGCAACAACAGCAAATATTGAGATTTGAGCAAACAGGGCATGTGTCTATGGGCTGCAATGTTCATGACTGGATGTCTGGACATTTATTGGTGGTCGACACCCCGTATTATGCTGTGACCAATTTAGAAGGGATAGTAACATTTGCGGATTTACCTGCTGATGACTTCAAGCTGGTTGTGTGGCATCCACAGCTAAAAATGCCTGATAATCAGCAAGTGAAAACTGTTCATTTCCCTAGAGATAACGCTTTGACTATCACCTTACAGGCAGAATTTGATAATATTCCCAGCCAGCAAAGTTTAGATGAATTTGAATTTTTAGAAGGATACTAGTATTGCTATTTTTTAATCGGTTGCAAACTCGGATTTTTGCTTTTTTTGTATTGCTAATCATTGCCGTACTGAGTTTGTCTTTTTGGTTAACGTATCAATCTAATCAAAGGTTAGAGCAACAGTATGTGGCCAATCAACTTGAAGTAGCGAGTTTAGTTTTCGAGTCGCAATATGATAACCGAAATTATTATTTGGCTGCATTTGCCGCGACGGCCGCAAAGGATTTTGGTTTAAAAGATATCTTTATTGATGGCGATAATCGTAGTTTTCTAGTGGCGTTAAATAATCATCGCAGTCGGATTAATGCATCTTTAGCAATGGCGGTGTCTGCTGAAGGTAAAGTTATTGGCCAGCTGGTGGCTTCACAAGGTGAATTAGGTCGTGAAGCCGTTGCTCTGGGCTCGGAGCAGAACGAGGTGTTTCGATACAAGTTAGGTTCTGAATTTGAAACACTAAGTCCATTCTATTTATTAGATAATAAACTGTATCAAATTAAGTTTTCACCACTCACTAGTGGCGGTAATAGCGTTATCGGTTGGGTGGGTTTTGGGTTTCTTATCGATGATACCTTAGCTAATTCGTTGCAGAAGCTCACCGGCTTAAACAGCGGTTTTATGTTAACAACTGAAAGTAAAGTCATTGAAATTGGTCATTCAGGTCTGTCGTTGCCTGAAGATGAAAGCTCATTATTATCGCGTTATATCATTGAAGAGAAAACCAACCACGATTATATTCTCTGGAAGCAATCTTTAGGTGAAGTCGATGGTCAGTCTCTACATGCCTATATGTATAAATCCCGCTCTGATTTATTGGCATCAATAGAGTCTCAGTGGTTACAACAAGTTGCGGTGTTAGTCATGATGTTACCGGTGTCCTTACTGTTGGCGTTTTGGATATCGGGCAGTATCACTCGACCTATTACACAGTTAATTGCCCAGGCACGTTTTATCGCACAAGGTAATTATGATTCTAATGTGAGTGTCGATTCCAGTATTGAGCTACAGCAATTAGCCAATGAATTTACCTCGATGCAGCAAGCTATTCTACAACGAGAAAAAGCCATTGCTCATCAAGCCTATCATGACCCATTAACCAATTTAGGCAATCGTAATGAATTACAGCGCATGATTGAACCTTGGTTAGTATCGGGGTCAACCATGGGGCTGTGTTTAATTAATATTCGCCGTATGACTGAAATTAATGTCACCTTAGGTCACGCTGTAGGTGATGAAGTAATTAAAGAAGTGGCTAAACGTTTATGTGAGGTTAATCCCGATGCCTTAGCTTATCGATTGTCGGGTGATGAGTTTGTTTTAGCATTTAAGCATTGTGAACATCAATCGTTTGATGTGCTTCTCAAAAAGCTCCAAGATCAGATTGGCCAAGATTATCACTATCAAGATGTAATGTTACATTTGCAGTTTACTGCTGGTGTCAGTTTTTATCAGCCAAACGTAGATATTGTTACCCTGCTAAGACAAGCTGACACGGCTTTGCAGCACGCTAAAATAAATAAGCGTGATTATCAAATCTACGATGCCAATATCGATAAAAATAGCATTGAACGTTTTCAACTCATTAACGAGCTTAAAGTGGCGATTGAGCAAAATCAGTTAGTGCTTTATTACCAACCAAAATTAAACTTAGCCAAACAAAAAATTACCCATGTTGAAGCGTTAGTTCGTTGGGATCATCCCGCTAGAGGCATTATTCCACCGGATACGTTTATTCCTATCGCTGAAAAAACCATGCAAATGGATGCATTGACCCGCTGGGTGATTACCGAAGCGATGGCTCAATATCATCGTTGGCAATTACTGGGCCTTGATATGTGTATAGCAGTAAATATTTCGGCTGAAAATTTAAAAGACGAGCAGTTTTGCCACTGGGTCATTAATGCCCTCGCTGAGCATAATGTACCTGTTACCGCGATGACGTTAGAAATAACTGAAGATGCGGTGGTATCTGATCCCGAGCTGGCAATAAAACAGCTCACGTTATTGCGTCAAAATGGACTCACGTTATCAATAGATGACTATGGCACTGGCTATTCTTCATTGGCACAATTGAAACAGCTGCCGGTCGATGAACTTAAAATTGATAAGTCGTTTGTGCAAAAGTTACTTGAAAATGAAGCAGACCAAATCATTGTGCAATCGACGTTACAATTAGCTCATAATTTAGGCCTTAAAGTGGTTGCCGAAGGCATTGAAGATAAGGCTACTTTAGAATGGTTAACCAATCTAAACTGCGAAATGGGCCAAGGCTTTTATTTGTCGCGACCATTGCCTGAACAGCAGTTTAATGACTGGTTAGGGCAATCTGATTACCTGTAGGAGAATTGATTATTTGCGGCTTACGTACAAGGATAGTGTGTTGCTTACTGTGTGTGAGTAGCAGTATTTATGCCGAACCATTGGATAATGACGTGATTGGTCATGCAGATGTTGAGCATGATTTCAGTGGCGTGATAGATGTCCGTGTTGGTTATGCCGATAGCATCGATTCTTATTTGGATGGTGGATTGGGCAAGTTTGGCGTTAATAATGGCGCGCACTTAGCCTTATCACAACTGGGGTTAAGTTATCACAGCCAATGGGGCGATGCCTGGTCGAGTCGTATTGTGGCGAATGGATATGTTGATGGTATCAATAATGGGTTAGGTATCACTGAAGCCATTTTACGTTATCGGGATATTCCGAGTGAGCAAGGTATTCGGTTTGATGTTCAGTTTGGCTTGATGTATCCGCAAATATCGTTAGAAAATGTTGCTACCGCATGGGCATCACCTTTCACCTTAAACTATTCAACCATGAATAGTTGGCTGGCCGAAGAGGTTAGGCATATTGGCCTGTCGACAACGGTTGAATCATTAGGGAAATATCGGCAATCAGAGCATGATTTTTCGTTAACTGCAGAAGCCTTTATGTTTAACGATACCACCGGCGCGATGCTGGCTTGGCACGGTTGGACTCAAACCTCAAGACAAACATTAGTGCAAGAAACCATTCCCATCGCTGCCATTCCTGCAATGGAAGAGGGGGGTATGTTAGAGGCCCAAGCCGCTAACTCAGACCCTTTTACTGAACTTGACGACCGTATCGGTGGGCATGTACTCGCAAAGTGGACTTGGCGTAATAAAGGCAGTATTCAAGCGGGTTACTATGATAATAACGCCAATACGCATATTGTTAAGCAAGGTCAATATGTGTGGTTGACCCAGTTTGGTCATGTTGGCGCAAAATGGCGTTTGCCTTTTGGTGTCAGTTTAATCAGTCAATTTATGCAAGGAACCACCTTAATGACCAACACTGATGGTTATCCTGTGGTCGATAATGATTTTCAATCGGGTTACGTGTTATTGAGTAAACGTTGGGACAAGCACAGATTAAGTTTAAGAGTTGAAGACTTTTCTGTTACCGATAATGATCTTACTCCTGAAGATAATAATAATGAAGATGGCCAATCATTGACCCTTGCGTATCAATATCAACTCGATAGACCGTGGTTTATCCAATTTGAATACAATGCTGTTGATTCAACTCGTCCTGCTAGAGCGTATCTTAATGAATCGGTCGAACTGCTTGAGCAACAATGGCAAGTGTCTAGCCGTTACTTTTTTTAGTTAAGCCTACTGCAAGTTAATTCAATAAAGTTAGCAAGACAAAGTTAGCAAGATAGGGAGCAGTTTGAAAGGTGTTTATTATTCCAAGTTTAGGTTAGTTAACGGCTAATATGGGTTAACTACAAGCATGGGCTAATGGCTAATGCAGAGTCAACAATCATAAAAAAACGCTATGCTGTTAGGCATAGCGTTTTTTGTTCAAGCATCATGTCGTTTAATCTAAGGGTCAGTTAACATCCACTTAGATTAACTAAATGTGCTCCAAATTGGCGCATGGTCTGATGGTTTATCAATACCACGTAATTCGTAATCTACATCTGACTCAACTAAACGTGGCAACATTGACTCTGTGACCAGAATGACGTCAATTCGAAGTCCACGGTTATCATCAAAACCTTTACTACGATAATCAAACCATGAATAACGTTCAGTGCGAGTAGGGTGTAATTGACGGAAACTGTCGATAAAGCCCCATTGCTGTAAACGTGCTAACCATTCACGTTCTTCTGGTTGGAAACTACATTTACCGGTTTTTAACCAACGTTTGGCGTTAACCTCACCAATACCGATGTCTAAATCGGTTGGCGAAATATTAATGTCGCCAATAATCGCGATGTCTTCACTTGGATTGTGATGTTTATCTAAATGCAGCATTAAGTCTTGATAAAACTTGCGCTTAGCTGGATATTTCGTTTCGTTATGGATACTTTCACCTTGTGGGAAGTAACCATTGAAAACCGTTAATATACGGCCATTATCTTGTGTGAACTGACCAATAATAAGACGGCGTTGCGCGTCTTCATCATCGGTTTCATACCCTTTAATGATTTCAAGAGGTTCTGCTTTTGACAGCATAGCGACACCGTAATGTGCTTTGCCACCATGATAATGGACTTTGTACCCCATAGCCTCAACGTCAGCAACAGGAAAAGCTTCGTCATGTACTTTGGTTTCTTGTAAGCCAATTATATCGGGTGAATGACTGTCGATGAGAGCTTGCAGTTGATGCAAACGAGCACGAATACCATTGATATTAAAAGAAACTATTTTCATTAAGGAAGCACTCGTTTAAATGGCTTAACGATAACGCTTTTGTACACGCCAGCACCAATATAAGGATCCACATCTGCCCAAGCTTGTGCATCTTCTAATGAAGGGAAATCAGCAACCACTAATGACCCTGTGAAACCCGCTTCACCAGGATTTTCATTATCAATAGCAGGATGTGGTCCAGCGGTTAATAAACGGCCTTCATCGGCTAAAACTTGTAAACGGGCTAAATGTTCAGCACGAACAGATAAACGTTTTTCTAAACTGTTTTCAATATCTTGAGATGAAATCATATACCACATATAGCTGCTTCCTTTATTTGATTTTACATAAACAATTATTGGTTATCAGTAGGTTGCGAGTTGTCATCTTGCATATTTTTATACAGATACACTACCGTTATCACTGTGTTAATTAAGGTAAGGGCGGTTAAGCCAAATACTTTGAAGTTAACCCAGGTTTCTAAAGGTAAATTAAACGCAATATAAATATTGGCGAAACTACATAATACAAAAAATCCAACCCAATACCATGTGACTTGAGTCCATATTCTATCGTCTACTTTCATTTCTTTGCCTAACATGCTCTTAAGCGCTGATTTCCCCATGATTTGTGAGGCAATTAACCCTATAGCAAACAAGGCATAAACAATACTGACTTTCCATTTGATAAAAGCATCATCGTGGAAAAATAGGGTGAGTGAACCAAATACAGTCACCATGGCGAAGGTGGCTAAATGCATTTTTTCAATATGTTTATAAATCAGATACGTAATGATGAGTTGAATAGCCGTGGCAGCAATCAATACTCCTGTTGCGGCGTAGATATCATAGAATTTGTAAACGGCAAAAAAAATGACAAGTGGTAAAAAGTCTAACAGTTGTTTCATAAAAATCTCTTGCAGAAAAAGGACAACAAACAGCTGTCACTACGACAATATACGCCGATTGTAACATGATGAGATAGTGTTTATGAACCATAAGCAGTTGTGCAATTGCAACCTTAGTGATCATTGTTGTTTTAAGGTGAGCCATAACTGAGTTTCACTTAGTAGATCAGCACTTTTTTTAGATAAAAAGGGATTATGCAGCACAAATTCGGTGCGGTTATCTAATTCGGATTTACTGAGCATACCTTGAGTGATTGGGTGGTTATAGAATAAGTCATCGAAGCTACCGTCATCGATAGCTTTTCTGAGGCCGTATTCGATGCGCTGAGCTAAGGATGTGTTGTCTTTACTGACAAAAAAATAAATGGGCGCGGGATACTTTAATAAGATTTTTTGTTCAAGTGCTAGGTCTGGATAACGGTCCAAGTCTCGCCATGGTTCGTGTATTGAGCGGGGATAGTAGTCAAAGCGACCTTTCAGTAACATGGCTATTAAACGACTATCACTGCCAGATGTGACGGTAAAACCATTACTGTGCAAAATAGGTACATCTGGCCAATCAGCGCCTTGGCCAATTAAGGTCTTTTTGATGTCTTCTATGGCGTTTATGTTGTCAAATTTAGCTTGATCATTTTTACGGATTAGCCCAATTCGGTAACCCATTAGTCCTTTAAGTAATGGCACATAAATAGCTTGTAATTGATCTTCTCGTTCAATGCTGGTCATGGTCCAGACAACATCAATAATCGTGTTATCAGCCACCATTTTAAGTGCTCGACCCTGCGGCATTTGGATCATGGCGGCATTCATTTGAAAGTCGCCATATTTATCGCGACTTTTCTCTAACGCAAGTTCAAGTAACGACACAAAATATGCCTGTTTTGGATCAGTGCCTTGAATTGCAGCATTATAAGTGACAATAATTTTAGGTTGTTCAGACGTCGCCACAGTTTTAAAACTGCAGATAACAGATAGGATGGCAATCGTTAAAATCCCTATTAACGAACTTTTCATATAATACCGAATTGGTTGATATTTATCCTAGTATAACGGACATAAAAAAAGGAGCAATAAAATCGCTCCTTTTTCAACCTGAAAGTGGTCGTTATGTAGCCGCTTTCATTGCTGCGGTAAATTCGGCGAGTTTGGCCAATAATGTCACTTCATCATGTTGATGCGCTTCAATGATTTTAACCACGGCAGAACCTGAAATAGCACCCGCTGCTCCAGCCTTGATGGCGGCGCGTACTTGCTCCGGTTCAGCAATACCAAAACCTAATAGTGGCGGTGGGGCATTAAATTCGACCAGTTGCGCCAGAATATTCTCAATTGGCTCACCCGCTTTGGATTCTGTGCCCGTTACGCCGGCACGAGATAATAGGTAGGTATAACCTTCACCTTGTTCACTAACCAGTTTTAAGGTGTCAGCATCAGCATTAGGCGGTGCAATAAAGATAGGCGCGATACCATGTGCTTTTGCAGCCAAACTAAAGGGTTTTGATTCTTCTACAGGCACATCGGCAATCAATACAGAATCAACACCAGCAGCTTGTGCTTTGGCATAAAATGAATCGATACCATTAGCAAATACTAAGTTGGCATATAGCAATAATCCGATAGGCAGCTCAGGATATTGCGCACGTATTTTAGCGATAATGTCAAAGCAATCACTTTGTTTAGTGCCTGCCGCTAATGAGCGCAGGTTAGCACCTTGTATCACCGGGCCATCGGCTAATGGATCTGAAAAAGGAAAACCTAATTCAAGTGCATCAGCGCCATTATCAACTAAGGTCTGAATGATTTTCATCGATAATTCAGGACTTGGATCGCCAATGGTCACAAAGGGAACAAATGCGCCTTGATGTTGTGCTTTCAGTGCAGCAAATTTTGCTTGATAACGGTTACTCATTGCCGCTCTCCTGTTGTTTTTGTTTGGCCTCTAAAATATCTGCCACTGTGAAAATATCTTTGTCACCACGACCTGATAAATTAACCACTAAAATGGTTTCTTTAGTGGCTTCCTTTGCCATGCGAACGGCGTAAGCAAGTGCGTGGGCTGATTCTAATGCAGGAATAATGCCTTCACAACGAGCGAGTGTTTGGAACATTTCAAGTGCTTCATCATCGGTTGCAGACTCATAACGAGCACGACCAATAGCGTTTAAATGTGCATGTTGTGGGCCTACCGATGGGAAATCAAGTCCGGCAGAAACTGAATACGATTCTTCAATTTGTCCGTCACTGTTTTGCATTAACGGTGATTTCATGCCAAAGAATATACCTGTTTTACCGTGTTTAAGCGGCGCGCCGTGCATTGCCGTATCAAGGCCTTTACCTGCAGGTTCAACGCCAATCAACTCAACCGATGCTTCGTCAATAAAGTCAGCAAACATACCAATAGCATTTGAGCCTCCGCCAACACAGGCAATAACGGCGTCGGGTAAACGGCCTTCTTTTTCAAGAATTTGTTTTTTAGTTTCTTCACCAATAATGCGCTGAAACTCGCGCACAATTGTCGGGAATGGGTGCGGTCCAGCTGCGGTGCCTAATAAGTAATGCGCTTTATCATAGCTGCCCGACCAGTCGCGCATGGCTTCGTTACAGGCATCTTTTAGGGTTGATGAACCTGAGGTAACCGGTATAACTTCAGCGCCCATTAATTTCATGCGGAACACATTTGGCGATTGACGTTCAATGTCTTTAGCGCCCATGTAGACTCTACATTTTAAGCCTAAAAGCGCACAGGCTAGAGCAGTAGCTACGCCGTGTTGACCAGCACCGGTTTCAGCGATGATTTCTTTTTTACCCATGCGTCTGGCTAACAACGCTTGTCCCAATACCTGGTTGGTTTTATGGGCGCCGCCATGAAGTAAGTCTTCACGTTTTAGGTAAATTTTTACCAACGGATTTGGACTTAAATTACGGGTCAGTGTTAGCGCTGTTGGGCGGCCAGCATAGTTCTTTAGCAGGTCGGTAAATTCAGCGATAAAGCTTTCATCTTGTTGTGCTTCAACAAAGGCCGTTTCGAGTTGTTTTAATGCAGGCACTAAAATCTGCGGTACGTACATCCCACCGTATTCGCCGAAATAAGGGTTAAGCTTGAGCTCGGTCATAAATATTCCCTTCGAGTAATCATGTTTTTAACTAAAAATGGTGTCGTAAATAGAAAATTAATTACGGCGTAATTGAGTAAATGCAGCAATCAGTTTTTGATGGTCTTTATGGCCAGGGGTAGATTCTACTCCTGAATTTAAGTCGACCCCATAAAATCCTTGTTGGCTTGCTAGATAAACATTGTCAGGGGTTAATCCACCGGCCAACATCGCATCTTGTTTATCATCAATATTGGCTTGCCAGTTGAATGTTTTTCCGGTGCCGCCAAATTGTTGTGCTGATTTGCTGTCGTATAAATAACGATCGGCGCCAGCAGGTTGTTGACTCACTTCGTCGCTGTTGCTGTCAATTGCAACGGCTTTCCAAATCTCGGTTTTTAGCTGCTGTTGATTCAATAACGCTTTTAATTCGGTGATTTCAAGTTCAGTTTCATTGCCGTGTAATTGCACTGCAAAAAGATTCAGTGTTTGGGCCAATGAAGCGATATCTGCAACGGGGTGATTAACAAACACACCCACCATATTTAAGCCAATATTACGTTGCTGCATTTGGGCGACTAATTCACTTGCTTGTGCTGGTGTTACGGCTCTAGGTGATTTGGGATGAAAAATTAGCCCACCAAATACCGCCCCAGCAGTTGCCACCGCCTCAATATCGTCAATTCGAGTCAAACCACAGACTTTATTGTTTCCAAAAATAAGTTGTCTGCACGCTAAATCAATATCGTCTTGCGCCATAATTGAACTGCCAACAAGATAACCGTCAACCAATGGATTTAGGCGGCAAACTTGTTGATGGTTATAAATACCTGATTCGCTAATAACGACTCTGTCTGCGGGGATCTGTGGCGCTAATAACTCAGTTGTCGCCAAATTAGTACTTAAGTCGCGTAAATTACGATTGTTAATACCAATTATTGGGGCAAGGAGATCAATCGCTCGGATCAATTCTTCTTGGTTACTCACTTCAGTTAAGGTATCTAATTGATACTTAGCCGCTTCGCTGGCTAATAAACGATATTGCTCATCATCAAGCACTGACAACATGAGTAAAATAGCATCAGCACCTTGATGGGCCGCCAATTTCACTTGATACGGGTCGACAAAAAAGTCTTTACAGATAATGGGCTGAGTCACTCTGGCGCGGACTTTTGGAATGTAGTCCATGTCACCTTGGAAAAATTGTTCATCGGTGAGTACAGAGATGCCTGCAGCGTAATTGACATAAATATCTGCGATGGCTTTAACATCAAATACAGGGCGAATAAGCCCTTTAGAAGGACTGGCCTTTTTACATTCAAAAATAAACTGAGCATTAGGTGCTTTCAGGGCATCGTATAAGCTACGGTCAGATATTTTAGGCTGTAGACTGGCTTCAGGGAAACGCAGTTTTAGCGCGGCGATATGTGCCACTTTAGTATCAACGATACGGGTTAATACATTACTTTCTGGCTTACTCATGGTGTTCTCCAGCTTGGCTCGCGGCAGCTAAATCGGTTAATAAGGTAAAAGCTGTACCGCTGGCGAGTGTCGTGAGCGCTAGCTGAGTACCGGCTTGAACTGAGTCGCAAATACCACTGATATACAAAGCACAACCTGCATTAATCGCCACCGCATCTCTATGTGCTGGTAGACCTTTACCTTGTAAAATGGCTTGGGTGATTAAGGCATTATCAGCTGGTTCTCCACCCGTTAACTGCGATATGTCTGCACGGTTAACGCCGAGATCTTCAGGGCTCAGTTGGTAAGTACGCACCACACCGTCTTTTAGTTCTGCCACATGAGTATTATCATGAAGCGCCACTTCATCTAAGCCACTGCCATACACCACCATTGCGCGTTTAACGCCAAGGGCATGTAACACTTGTGCAATAGGTTCGATGAGTTCAAGTGTATATACGCCCAACAGCATAAATTCTGGGCTTGCAGGGTTAATTAATGGGCCTAACACATTAAAAATAGTACGGGTTTTTAACGCTTGTCTTACAGGCACAGCATGTTTCACCCCGCCATGGTAATGCGGCGCAAATAGAAAACATAAGCCAAGCTTATCTAAACACTGGCTTGCTGCGTCTGGCGCCATGGTGAGCGCGATACCGCAATGTGACAGTAAGTCAGAAGAGCCAGACTTGCTTGAGACGCTGCGGTTACCGTGTTTAGCTACTTTTGCGCCTGCTGCTGCTGCAACAAAAGCGGCAGTAGTAGAAATGTTGATGGTGTTATGGCCATCGCCGCCAGTACCGACAATATCAACAATGCCAGTTTGCTTTGAGGCATCACTTCGTGGAAAGGGTTTAGCTGCTTGGCGCAATGCGTCAGCCGCTCCGGCTATTTCATCAATGGTTTCGCCACGCATTTTTAGCGCCACTAACATACCCGCCATGGTTGCAGGTTGCATATCACCTTGAATAATAGCGCTAAACACTTGTGCCATTTGTTCACGAGTTAATGGCTTACCTTGATACAGATGGTCGAATAACGTTTGCAGATTATCCATTATTCTCCTCCAGTAAAGGCATGGTCTTGGGTTAAATACGCTAATGTCTGCGTGAGTAACTGGCTGCCTAGGGTGGTTAAAATTGATTCTGGATGAAATTGAAAGCCCATAGCTTGATGTTGTGGATGTAATATTGCCATTGGCATGTCATCTGTGGTGGCAATAACGTCTAAGCAGTCAGGTACCTTAGTCGCAACTAAGCTGTGATAACGGGCCACCGGTAATGGTGAGGGTAAGTTTGCAAATACGCCTTGACCATTATGGAAGGTCGGGCTGGCTTTACCGTGGACAACAAACGGCGCTCGCTCTACTTTGCCGCCATAATATTCAACCATGGCTTGATGACCTAAACAAATGCCAAGCATCGGGACTTTACCAGCCACTTTGCCAATGAGTTCCATCATGCAGCCAGCCTCGTGAGGAGCTCCAGGTCCGGGTGATAGCACTAATGCCTTTTTACCCGTTTCATTCATGAGTTTTTCAGCAACATAATCGGCACTGACATCATTACGATAAATGACAACTTCACAGCCAAGGCTGCGGAATTGATCGACTAGATTGTAAGTAAACGAATCGAAGTTATCGAGTAAGTATATTTTCATCCGTTGATCGTTTTGTGTGGTTGCGGTGCTCATAGCCCACCTCCCATTTTTATCGCAGAAATGACCGCTTGGGCTTTTTGACGTGTTTCATCTGCTTCGGCTTGTGGATCTGAGTCAAACACTACTCCAGCACCTGCTTGTATATGAGCAACATCATTTTTAACAAACGCTGAACGGATAACAATGCAGGTATCCATGTCGCCGAGACCATTGAGGTAACCCACTGCGCCACCATAACTGCCGCGACGAGCTTGCTCCGCTTGGCGAACTAATTGCGATGCACGCACTTTTGGCGCACCCACTAAGGTTCCCATGTTCATGCAAGCTTGATAAGCGTGCAGGGCATCTAAATCTAAACGTAATTGACCAGTGACGCGACTGACTAAATGCATCACGTGCGAGTAACGATCAACTTTTAGCAGTTCGGCCACTTTACGGCTACCGCTTTGGCTGATGCGAGCAATGTCGTTACGGGCTAAATCGACCAGCATTAAATGTTCTGACAATTCTTTCTTATCTAAACGCAGCTCGAGCTCTATACGGCTGTCTAGGTCAAAATCAATCTCACCTTGAGCATTTTTACCGCGCTTACGCGTGCCAGCAATGGGATACACTTCAACTTGGTTACTGGCCGCATCGTATTTCAGGGCACTTTCTGGCGACGCACCAAATAAGGTGAAATCAGGACCTCTAAAATAGAACATATACGGACTAGGGTTGGTTAAGCGCAAAGCCCGATATGCCCCGAGCGTATTTGGGCAAGGTAAGCTGAAACAACGAGATGGCACTACTTGGAAAATATCGCCGGCGACAATGTGTTCTTTTAAATCAATCACGGTTTGCTTAAATTGCTCGTCGGTGATGTTAACTTCTTCGTCGGTTGTCACTGGTGTTAATTGAGCAATATCACCTAGATCGGCACATTGTTCGATAACGTGTTGCAGTTGCTGAACTAATTGTTGTGCAATCATTTCATCTTGACCGAATTGGTGGCTAACAATCTCGGCTTGCTGAGTTTGATGGTCAATTAAAATAAGTGTTTCAGCAAGATAGAATAAATAATCTGGGCAATCATTGTGAGCGTTGGGCGCTGCAGGGAGTGGCTCGACAGTATCAATTAAGTCATAGGCTAATACACCACCTAAAAATAAATCTTCAAATTTAAGCGGATTATTGGTTTGAATGTGTTTAATAAACATTCTTAAGCCATCAAGAGGAGATGTTGACTTTAAACGTGCATCTTCATCTTGTAACTCGGTGGCCTTTTGCAGCGTCACGATGAGAGTATTATTATCTCGTTGTTGCTGTGTATCGCTGAAGAAGTTGGCTATTGGCGTTAATAACGCTGCACCATTTTGAGTTAATGCGCTGAAGCTGAGCTGATAACCGTCGCAACGTATCATCATTGCCGCATGAGTGAGTACGATGCTTTTTAAATGGTCTTTACTTTCGACCTCTGCTGATTCTAACAGCATGGTATGCGGCGCATTATTAGTCACTTGCTGATACAATTTTAGTGGATCAGTATGGTAGGTTAATGCCTGCTTTTGCGTGGTAACCTGAGCGAGTTGGTTTGGTGTGGTCACTGTTGTCATCACTATGTCGCCGCTCCTTGTATCATGTTTGTTTATCATCTGTTGGCCTTTAATATTATGTAACCCGAGTGACTAAAGTGAGTGGGCCAAATAACAAGAAAGCCCACATCTCTGCGGGCTTTTTGGTAAAATCTTGTCTCTTAAAAATGAGCACAACGCTTCACACCACCCGTTAATTTGGGAAGTGCCACCACCAAGTAATGTGTAATGAAGCTAAAGAGTGTGTCATTGTTAATCGCTATGTTGTGTCTGTGTTTAATGCCTATAGGAAAACCCAGCTGGAGATTAATGTCAATTGAATATTTCTCAAAAGCTAACAAAAAGTGGCAATATGGACAAATCTAGTCTACTTATTAAGCCCTCTAACTAACTTATGCATAAATAATTCATCAATTGCCATCATTTATTCATAAATCCAAGCAGTATTTTAATCGCCACTCTAGTACAATAACCACATGATTACAGAGACTCTCTTGGCCGATCTTCACAGCCACACGACCGCATCAGACGGTCAATTAACACCAACAGAATTATTAACTCGCGCTATTGAAAAAGGCGTTGAGATGTTTGCTATTACTGACCATGATACTGTTGGAGGGTTAGCGGAAGCGCATCTTGCTAATCAAAACCATGCCACGCCATTAGTATTAATTAATGGTTGTGAGATTTCGACTCGTTGGAACAGTTTTGATATTCATATCGTCGGATTAAACTTGGATATCGCTCACACGGGATTATTGGATTTTTTAACTCATCAACGTGAGTTGCGTGAAATCCGAGCCCAAGAAATTGGTGAACGTTTAGCTAAAGCGGGGATAGAGGGTGCCTATGACGGTGCTAAAGCTATTGCCGGCGATGCAGCGCTGAGTCGTGGCCATTATGCTAGATGGTTAGCCGATAATGGTCATGCGACTGATATGCCTAGTGTATTTAAACGCTTTTTAGCTCGTGGCAAAACAGGTTATGTACCCAATAATTGGGGCGATATGGCCAATGCGATAGAGCATATTCATCAAGCCGGTGGTGTTGCAGTATTAGCTCACCCTAGCGGTTATAAATTATCGGCCAAATGGCTTAAGCGCTTAGTGCGTGAATTTGCAGAGGCCGGTGGCGATGCGATGGAAGTTATTTTAGGCCAGCAAACATTAGACGACCGTAATAACCTTATCGCATTAAGTAAGCAAAATAACCTACTTGCTTCTGTGGGGAGCGATTTTCACTTCCCGAGTAATTGGATCGAGTTAGGTAAAAACTTATTCCAACCACAAGGTGTGGAATGGGTTTGGCAATCACAACATTGGACGAAAAGAGCATGAGTCAATTTTGGTATATTCATGATGAGAACCCACAGGCACGATTAATTAACCAAGCTGTGGCGATTCTTAAACAAGGTGGAGTCATTGTTTATCCCACTGACTCAGGTTATGCATTGGGTTGTATGATTGGCGAAAAAAATGCCATGACGCGTATGGCGCGCATTCGCCAGATTGAAAATGACACTAATTTTTCATTAATGTGTCGTGATCTCTCTGAGCTGGCCAATTTTGCCCGCGTTGATAACCAAGCATATCGTTTATTAAAAAGCTGTATGCCTGGTCCATATACGTTTATTTTCAAAGCCACTAAAGAAGTGCCACGTCGTTTACAGTGTGACAAAAAGCGCACCATTGGCATTCGCGTGCCTAATAATGTCATTGCACTCGCGTTACTCGAAGCATTGGGTGAACCAATGATGACAACCAGTTTAGTGATGCCAAATGAGCAATTTGCTGAATCTGACCCTGAACATATTCGCGATATACTCGATAACTTGGTAGACGGTATTATTCACGGTGGTTATTTACCTGAAAATCAAACGACAGTGATTGATATGTCTGAAGATGAGATGGTGATATTACGTCATGGTGCTGGCGATACCAGTGCATTTGAATAAACCAACGTGATACCCGCAGACGAATCATCTAAGATAAACATGCCAGGCAGTCAGCAAAGCCTGCCATTAGCAATGGTTCGTGGCCAAGCGCTTAATAGCATGCCCCTAGACTTGTTTATTCCGCCTGAGGCCTTAGAAGTGTTTCTTGAAACCTTTGAAGGCCCATTAGATTTATTATTATATTTAATCCGCAAACAAAAATTAGATGTGGTTGATTTGCCTATTCAACAAATCACCCAACAATATTTACTCTATATTGAAATTCTCACTGAAGCGCGCATTGAACTGGCTGCCGACTACCTTGTGATGGCGGCAACATTAGCGGAGATTAAATCCCGATTATTGTTACCTAAAATGGCCAGTGAAGATGATGAGGAAGAAGATCCTCGCGTGGTGCTTATACGGCAATTAAAAGCCTATGAAGTGATCAAACAAGCTGCTGTGGATATTGATACGTTACCGCGGATTGAACGAGATGTGTTTCAAGCATCTGTTAGCGCAGCCCCAGACATTAAACCGGTGACGGTACCGCCAGATGTTTCGCTGGTGGATATAGCTCGTGCGTTTGGCGAAGTGCTAAAACGCATTGATGCCAACGAAGATCATCATGTAAAGCGTGAACATTTATCTACCCGTGAACGCATGAGCCAAATTTTAGCTAAATTATCCAGTACAGAATACATTGGTTTTGAGTGTTTGTTTGATGTCAGTGAAGGTCGAGCTGGTGTAGTGGTGAGTTTTTTGGCACTCATGGAGCTGGTTAAAGAGTTACTCGTTGAGTTAGTGCAAAATGAACCGTTTTCACCCATCTATGTAAAAGCGTATTAATTAACGATATTCGAAGAGATCCATGAAGCCCATTAATCCTATTCAGTTAAAACAGCTTATTGAAGCCAGTTTGTTTGTCTTAGCTAAGCCGTTGTCGGTAAAAGCCATTAAAGAAACGGTGTTAGCTGATTTTAGTGTATCGCGCACGCGCATTCAGGAAACGCTTGATGAATTACAGCAAGATTATCAAGAGCGGGGCGTACAGCTAGTTAAAGTCGCTAGTGGTTATCGTTTTCAAACTCAAGAAATACTCAGCCCTTATTTACAACCTCTGTGGCAAGACAAATCCCCTAAGTACTCTCGTGCAACGCTTGAAACGTTGGCGGTGATTGCATATCGGCAACCAGTAACGCGTGGTGATATTGAATATATTAGAGGCGTTGCGATTAGCAGTAATATCATAAAAAGCTTAGCGGATCGGCAGTGGATTAAAGTGGTTGGCCATAAGGAAGTACCTGGTAAACCAGCATTGTATGCGACCACCCCTGCATTTCTGGATTATTTTAATTTAACAAAACTTGCCGATTTACCTGCATTAACCGATGCCGCATCACTGCAAGGGTTATTTGATAAAGTGCAAGTTGCTCTCGATGAGCCTACAGATGATGCCAGTAATATTGATGACCAAGACGATGATCACCAAGACGATGGTCAACAAGTCAATGACGAGCAAAACGATAGCGAAAACAGCAGTGATACAACCACAAATGAACTTGATGATGTAGACGACGAAACGGTCGATATTGTTAAAAACAGCCAAAATCTAACCCATTAAATCCACACTTTAGTATTGTTTGCCGCCCCTTTGTCGCTAGTTTGAACAGGGAGCTGGGCGAGCATGTAATCGAGTAAGCGCTGACCCGTTAGGCTTAAAAATCGTCTTGACGGATACACTAGAAATACCACGCCAGTATAAGGCGCTAAATCATTAAATAAACGCACTAACGCCCCTTGCTCTACGTCATCCTGACATAATTTTTTGGGTAAATAACCAATCCCTCGGCCTAATTTTGTGGCTTCATAAGCCAGTTGAATGCTATTGGTGCATAAATTGCCTTTTACGGCCTGCATAGCGTCATTGGCGAGTGGCACTTCACTGAAGGTTTTACCATTTGGGAAGCGAAATAAAATTGAGTTGTGTTGTTCAATATCACTCAAGGTGACAGGCATGCCAGCTTTGGCTAAGTATTCTGGGCTGGCAAAGAAACACATATCTTCACTGATAACCGGTTTTGCCACCATGTCGAGCTCACTAAACGTTTCATTCACCATAAATGCGATATCAATATTGTTACGCACCATGTCTAAGGGCTCGGTACTGGTAATGATCTCAAGCGAAAACTTAGGATTTTCATCCATAAAGGCAAATATTTTACTCACGATATCCATTATCTGCGGGATAGGAAATATCAAAATCCGTAAGTGGCCAGTCAACTCTGCTTTGTTGTCGGTAATATCTGCAAGAGTTCGATCTAAGTCAGCTAACATCACCAAGGTTTTTTCGTAGAAATGACTGCCTGCAGAGGTCAGTGTTATTGCGCGACTTTGACGATGAAACAACTTTAAATTTAATGACTCTTCTAACGATTGTAAGCGTCTGCTGACCGTCGATTTAGGTAAATTCAACAAATTAGCGGCTTCAAGTATGCTGCCGGTTTCGACAATTCGATGAAATAATGCAATGTCTTCGGTTTTCATGTGGATTGCTCTGATTATGGCAAATAAGTCAAACTCAAATAATGGGATTGATGTTCCCAAATAAACCCATTTATTGCAACTATAATTCAGGGTATTGTTCGGCCCAATTGTGAATTAACTGTTATCCCTGAAAAGGGAAATATTGTTGTCACCACGTCTTTTTAACGCTTAGTTCCCAAGGATCATAGTCGATGAAATATCACTCAACGTTGCCGTTGGCATTGCTTATTTCTCTTATTTTAGTCGGTTGTACGCCTGTTGAAAGCGCCGTACAAGATGTACTGGTGCGCCCAGTAAAATTGTTTGATGTGACACAGTCATCAGGCAATACCATTCGTCAGTTTCCTGCAAGAGTCGAAGCAAATAGCCGTGCAGAATTATCATTTAGGATTTCAGGCCAACTTGTTAGACTGGATCTTGTTGAAGGCCAACATGTTAAACAAGGTTTTTTACTGGCTCAATTAGACGATCGCGATGCGCATAATAATTTAATGACTCGTGAGGCCGAGTATGACTTGTTGCTCGCAGACTTTAGCCGTAATCAAACCTTATTAGAACGTAAATTAATTTCGCAAGCGCTATTTGACAGCAGTAAAGCCCAACTTAAATCGGCTAAAGCAGCGTTAGCTGCTGCCAATGATCAAGTCAGTTATACCCGTTTAGAAGCGCCATTTAGCGGCACCATTGCAAAACGTTTGGTAGATAACCACCAAATTGTTCAAGCAAACCAAGGTGTGATGACCTTGCAAAATAATCAGTTACTTGATGTCAGCATTCAGGTACCTGAAGCAATGGCGGCAGTATTAACTCAAGATATTGCCAATGGTTTAGCTGCAAAAGTTCGTTTTAGCGCATTAGATGACATGGTGTTTGATGCAAAATTTAAAGAATACTCAACTCAAGTGACGCCAGGCACACAAGCTTACGAAGTAGTGTTTTCATTACCACAACCTGACAATGTACAACTATTGCCAGGCATGAGTGCCGAATTAACTTTAGCGACGCTAAATGACTCCCAAAAAGGCTTTAGTACCATAGTGCCTATTTCAGCCGTAGACAAACAAGACCAAAATGGTGATGTAACCGTATGGCGTTATCAGCCAGATAGTGGAGATGTTAGTCCGGTAAAAGTGACTCTCGGGCGGGTGAGTACTGACGGTGTCGAAGTGTTAACTGGACTCCAAAAAGGCGATGCTATTGTTGCAGCAGGATTATCGCAATTATCTGAAGGCATGAAAGTGAAGCCTCTACGCTGGCAACGAGGAGTGTAATTGATGAATGTTGCTGAGTATTCCATTCATCACAAAGTCATTAGCTGGATGTTTGCGTTTTTACTGCTTATTGGCGGCAGTGTGGCGTTTACTGGTTTAGGACAATTAGAATTCCCCGAATTTACCATTAAGCAAGCCTTGGTGATCACCGCTTACCCTGGTGCGTCGCCTGAACAAGTAGAAGAAGAGGTGACATTACCGCTTGAAGATGCTTTACAGCAGCTTGATGGTATTAAACATATCACCTCTATCAATAGTGCTGGATTATCACAAATTCAGGTTGAGATTAAAGACAGTTATGACAAACATCGATTACCACAAGTGTGGGATGAGGTGCGTCGAAAAGTTAATGACACTACAGGGCGTTTACCACCCGGTACCGCAAAGCCACAAGTGATTGATGATTTTGGTGATGTCTACGGTATTTTACTTAACTTGTCAGGTAACGATTTTAGTAACCGAGAACTGAGCAACTATTCAGATTATTTACGCCGCGAACTGGTGCTTGTTCCCGGGGTAAAAAAAGTCTCTGTGGTGGGTGATGTGACAGAGCAAGTGGTGATTGAGATTTCACAACAAAAATTGTCAGCGCTAGGCTTAGATCAAAATTACATCTATGGATTAGTCAACAATCAGAACGTGGTGTCTAATGCTGGCAGTATCGTCATTGGTGATAATCGTATCCGTTTACATCCTACCGGTGAGTTTAGTTCGGTAGAGGAATTGTCTCGTTTAGTGGTGAGCTCACCTGGCAGCACTGAGCTTATTTATCTCGGGGATATTGCCAACATTGAAAAAGACTATGACGACACTCCCAATGTGCTTTATCACAATAGTGGTGAGGCGGCGTTATCGTTAGGTATTGCGTTTTCTGGCGGCGTAAACGTAGTCGATGTGGGTCAACGTGTTAGTGAACGCTTAGTTGAGCTTGAATCACAACGACCGTTAGGTATGAGCCTTGATACCGTTTATAACCAAAGCTCAGCTGTCGATAATACTGTACAAGGTTTTTTGATTAACCTTTTAGAGTCGATTGCGATTGTTATCGCGGTATTGTTATTGTTTATGGGCCTTCGTTCTGGGTTATTGATGGGCTTAATTCTGTTGCTAACGATTCTAGGTACTTTCATTGTGATGAAAGTATTAGACATTGAATTGCAGCTTATTTCTCTAGGCGCGCTGATCATTGCCTTAGGCATGTTGGTCGACAACGCCATTGTGGTGACCGAAGGTATTTTGATTGGCTTACAACGGGGTAAAACCCGTCTTGAAGCGGCCAAGCAAGTGGTATCGCAAACGCAGTGGCCATTGTTAGGTGCCACTGTGATTGCCATTATTGCTTTTGCACCCATTGGTTTGTCACAAAATGCTGCCGGTGAATTTTGTCGTTCATTGTTCCAAGTGTTGATGATTTCACTGTTTATCAGTTGGATAACGGCAATCACCTTAACACCGTTTTTCTGTAATTTGCTATTCAAAGAGACCTCGCCACAAGCTGAGCAGGTAGATCCTTATAAAGGCTGGTTATTTACCACTTATCGCAGTTTTCTGTACTTTGTATTGCGCTTTCGCCTCGTTACATTGTCAGTGGTGTTGGCGATGTTAGTCACAGCAGTGATAGGCTTTGGTCATATTAAAAACGTATTTTTCCCCGCATCTAATACGCCAATATTTTTTGTTGATGTATGGATGCCAGAAGGGACAGACATTAAAGCAACTGAACGTTTTACCGGCGAAATAGAGAAAAAGCTACTGCAAGAAAATGAGCTTAATGACACAGGTTTAGTGCACCTGACATCTGTCATCGGCCAGGGTGCCCAGCGCTTTGTATTACCTTATCAGCCTGAAAAAGGCTATCCAGCTTTTGCTCAGCTTATCGTCGAAATGCGTGATTTAGCAGCCGTTAAGGCTTATATGCCGCAAGTTGAACAGCTGTTAAATAGCCATTTCCCCCAAGCACAATATCGCTTAAAAAATATGGAAAATGGTCCGTCTCCAGCGGCTAAAATTGAAGCCCGTTTTTATGGCGAAGATCCTCAAGTGCTGCGCAATTTAGCCGCACAAGCTGAAATCGTTTTTAGAAATGAGTCGACAATGGATGGTGTTCGCCATAATTGGCGCAATCAAGTGCCACTCATTCGCCCGCAACTGCAAAATGCTCAAGCGCGTGAAACTGGCATCAGTAAGCAAGATTTAGATAATGCCTTGCTGGTTAATTTTAGTGGTAAACAAATTGGCTTGTATCGTGAAACTAGCCATCTGTTACCGATTGTTGCTCGTGCACCTGCAGCCGAACGTCTTCAAGCTGATAGCTTGTGGAAAATGCAAATATGGAGCACAGAGAACAATATATTTGTACCCGCAACACAAGTTGTTAGTGAGTTCAGCACTGAATGGGAAAACCCTCTCGTGATGCGCCGTGACCGAATTCGTATGTTGGCAGTATTGGGCGATCCCAAATTGGGATCTAATGAAACCGCAGACTCGGTACATAAAAAAGTCAGAAGTAAAGTGGAGGACATTCAGCTGCCGGCAGGTTATCGCTTAGAGTGGGGCGGGGAGTTTGAATCAGCAGGAGAAGCTCAAACCGCTGTCTTTAGCTCGATCCCAATGGGTTATTTAGCCATGTTTTTAATCACGGTATTTCTGTTCAATTCAGTTAGGCAGCCTTTAGTTATTTGGTTCACTGTACCATTAGCGGTCATCGGTGTTTCTGCGGGATTACTGTTGTTCGATGCCCCATTCAGCTTTATGGCGCTACTTGGATTATTGAGTCTTTCTGGAATGGTGATTAAAAATGGCATTGTATTAGTGGACCAAATCAATCTCGAACTTGAAGAAGGTAAAGAACCTGGATTCGCACTGGTTGATTCGTGTGTGAGCCGTGTTCGCCCGGTGATGATGGCGGCTATTACCACTATGTTAGGCATGATCCCATTAATCAGCGATGCTTTCTTTGGTTCTATGGCCATCACCATCATTTTTGGTTTGGGCTTTGCTTCTCTACTCACCTTAGTGGTGTTGCCGGTAATGTATAGTCTTGTGTTTAACCTTAACGTGACTCGCTAAGCGCTACGTTTTATATTTAATCGTAATATCGAGTTGTTTATTAAGTGATTAAGGCTGCTGACGGATAATGTTAGCAGCTTTTTTTATGGGCTGAATAAATCTATTAGCTTGGGTTAGGCAGGCTGATAAAAGTATTAAGCAATCGTAACTCAATGTATGGACTCCACCACTCTACGGTCGTAGATTGGTGGAGTCTAAAACAAAAGGAGTCCATACATCGAGTTCAGGTTAAACAGCCTGATTTCTAAGCGTTTATGGCATCTGTTATCCTGAGTTAAGCTTAGTGATGGTATTTTTTGCTCACAAGCCCCATTCAGCGTATAATCTACGCACTTTTCTAATTGTATGCGCCATTGGCGGGTACAATCCTAAAAAGACAATAAAGCAAGAGTAATTAACCTTTTGTTTTTTATAAAATTTCTTTAAAGAGTCCCCGCTAATGAGTGAAAAATTGCAGAAAGTCTTGGCCCGTGCAGGCCATGGCTCCCGTCGTGAGATGGAGGCATGGATTGCTGCAGGCCGAGTTAGTGTTGACGGTGAAATTTCTGGTTTAGGTGATCGTGTAGAGGTTGACGCCAAAATACGTATTGATGGCCGTGCTATTTCATTAAAATCAGCTGACGACATTATTTGTCGTGTACTGGCATACCATAAACCTGAAGGTGAGATTTGCTCGCGCAAAGATCCTGAAGGCCGTACTACCGTGTTTGAACGTTTACCTAAAGTGCGCGATGCTCGCTGGGTTGCGGTAGGGCGTTTAGATATTAATACTTCAGGGTTGCTGTTATTTACCTGTGATGGTGAATTAGCTAACCGTTTAATGCATCCTTCAAATGAAGTAGAGCGTGAATATGCTGTGCGTACATTTGGTGAAGTGCCAGAAGCAGCTGTACAGCGTTTACGTACCGGCGTGACTTTAGAAGATGGTCCAGCACAGTTTGATACCATTAAAGCTGCTGGTGGCGAAGGCATAAACCAGTGGTGGCATGTCACTCTTCGCGAAGGACGTAATCGTGAAGTTCGTCGTTTGTGGGAATCACAAGACGTGCAGGTCAGCCGTTTAATCCGCGTACGTTATGGCAAAGTTGAGTTACCAAAAACATTACCGCGTGGTGGTTGGATTGAGTTGCCAATGGACCAAGTTAACTATTTACGCCAACTTGCTGGTTTAGAAGCTGAAACACGATCTGTTTTAGGTTCGGATAAACACAGTGTTGCTCGTTCTAAAGTTAAAAGTGCTAAAATCCGCCGTGCAGTTCATAAGCATAAAGTGGTTGGTAATCACGGTAAACCAACTCGTCAGCGTAGCTAATATTGATATTTAGGTTACTTTATAGAAGGTCGCGGATGCGGCCTTTTTTGTTAGTTTTTTTCGATGAAAATTAATTATTGCTCACCTACTTGTCAAAAGTTTTTTCTCAGATATGATTCTCAAAATTTACGACTTATTGTGCTGTTTTTCGACGATTTATGCGCCGCAGCATTTACATTGGTTATTAGGACTGTATGAAAAAATTATTGTTAGGTTTGTTAGTATCGTTATTGGTAGCATGCGCGTCAGCTCCTAGCTGGCAAGGAATGTCTGAACGTGAGATCAGCCAATGGAAAGCGATAGGCTTTGATTCAACCCAAGCGCAAAATTGGCGCGTAAGAGGTTTTGGCCCTACAGAATCTGATGGTTGGATAAAAGCCAACTTCAATTTAGATACTGCGACCATTTGGGCTAAAGAATCGTTTAATGTTGAAGAAGCACAAGTGTGGAGCGAAGCAGGTTTTGAAATTGAGGAAGCTGTCACCAATCGCAGTAAAGGGTTAACCCCTGTTAGAGCTAATTAATCATTTTTGTGCTAAGCATCTTGTTTTGTTGGATTTTACATCGGATTGACGTTTTTTGAAGCGTTCAGTTCGATGTGATGAATATTTTAGTTGCTTGGCCAAAAAAAAACAGTAAAGTGTTGATCAAGTTAAGCGGGACGCGAAAGTAACCCTGTTTATCTTATGCAAATATGAATTAAGTGATTTGATGTTTGTTATCAAGACACGCTCAGTTTGCCCGAGTGGTGGAATCGGTAGACACAAGGGATTTAAAATCCCTCGCTGAATAAGCGTGCCAGTTCAAGTCTGGCCTCGGGTACCATTATAATCTCTAGCAATAGAGAGTGGTGTAAAAAGCCTCAACTTATGTTGGGGCTTTTTTACGTCTAAAATTTAATAAATAACATCGAAAAATAAAATCTCTCGCGCTCTTGTTGAACATCAAGCGTGCCACTCTTTTTATCAAGAATAGTCTGGCCTCGGGTACCATTATAATCTCTAGCAATCGAGAGTGGTGTAAAAAAGCCTCAACTTATGTTGGGGCTTTTTTACGTCTGGAATTTGGTCTTTAAGGGCAACAAACGCAAAAGAAGGTGAGGGCGATAAGAGCGAACGAGCCTAGATGCTAGGGCGGACTTCGTCCTACTAGTTCGCTACGCGGCTATAAGAGCGGGTTATTGGGAAAGTCGTTGGCTAGTTTCAGTTAGGTAGAGTTAAACTGGATAACTGCAGGTATAGTCTCTAGCCGCGAAGCGTTCTAGTACCTAGGTTTTTAATCTCCAGACGTTGAGCACTCTACGCTCAGCATGCAACAATAATCCGCAAACCGTTTTCTCGTGACGCAGTTATAGTCTCTAGCCGCGAAGCGTTCTAGTACCTAGGCTTTTAATCTCCAGACGTTGAGCACTCTACGCTCAGCATGCAACAATAATCCGCAAACCGTTTTCTCGTGACGCAGTT
>NZ_JBEOPL010000020.1:0-99062 GCF_040310065.1 Shewanella sp. TB7-MNA-CIBAN-0143 | reverse complement strand
AGAAGTCTGAAACAGAAACAAGAAATGCAGCTTAAAATTTAAGTAAAGAGTGCCAACTACCTTGAAAAACACCGAGTGCAATAGATTTACCGTATCGCTTAGCTTTAACCAATTCACGTTGACTATCGCCATTACTGACACCATTAGCCAATAACCACTCAAACGCTGATTTAGGGATTGAGTGGCAATCGATGCTGTGGTTGTTACCGCCATTAGTTAATAAAGCAAACTCTCTAACAGTGACATTATTAACCTTGTTGCGCATCATAAATGCCTTTATATGCGTCAGGATTACGTAATGCAGCATCATTTCGTTGATAAGGTCTTATGCCATCTTGTGACCAATCATTACCCATCAACTGTAATACTGAGCTATCAGTAAACTTCTCTTCAATAAATTGTAAACTGGCATCGGTTTTTAGGTGGTCACCCAATACTTGGCCAACACGTTCCCAGTCTTCAAAAAAGTATTCTTCTAATAAAGGAAGAAGTTCTAACTCAAAAATACGTGCCAAACGCTCAATGGATGGATCATCTTTTAATGGTAAAAAGAAGCTATGGCCTATGGTATGTTCACGGTCATAAAGCAGCTCAATACGCTGGTTAATCGTTTTAAGCATCTTCGCTACATCTATACCATCAATAGCAATACCTGAAAGTAAGCCATGTTGTGGCATCATCTCAACAAATTCAAAGCGACGACGCAGCGCTATATCGACTTGAGCTAGCGATTTATCTGCGGTGTTCATAGTACCGATAATATGCAGATTTGAAGGTACTGAAAATGACTCTTTTGAATAAGGCAGTTTTACTGATAAAGCTTCAGCGCAACCCGAACGTTTACTCGGCTCGATTAGCGTAATTAACTCACCAAAGATATTTGAAATATTGCCACGGTTGATTTCATCGATGATAAGGACAAATGGTTGTTGCGTAGTTTCATGGTCAGCAACTTCAGGCACATATTCTTTTAGTCCAAAGTGTTTCTTCAAGTAGAGTAAAAAACCTTCTACATAGGAGGTGTTATAGATATCTTGTTTCGATCCTGTTAGATAAAGCTTTCTCACATTCGCTATTGAGGCGACATATTTAGGGTCTGTGCTTTCAGTTGAGTGTGGGAATATTTTAAAAGTAGCGCCACCAACATATTCGATTTCAAACTTCTTTCCACGTACAGTTTCCATTTCTATACGGTCGTCAGCTTCTTCATATTTTTCTTGAAGCTGTATAACTGCATCATCAAAAGCATCGACAGATACCACCTGTAAATGGCTTGAACTTGCTCGTTCACATATCGATTTAAACACACCAGGGTCAACACTATATGACAGTACACCGTTATCGCTATTAGCCTTTAATCCTTCAACAAAATCTTCATAGCTAAAGCTTTGATGGAAGGTAACAAAACCAATACGATTCTTCGTCACTAGCTCATCAAAACGGGCTTTGATTTTATGGCGGTCATGTTCATATTCAGTTAAATAAGCTGGATCAACAATAGCAAGTGCTTGGTTAATGGTATTGTAGGTTTTACCAGTACCAGGGGGTCCATACAAAATTTGGTTTAATGCAGCCATGTTGCCACCTGCTTTAGTTGATTGTTTAGTGTTATTATTTTTAGGAAACGCATTGGCGACGCCAATCAAAGACAGTAATTGATGGATAGCACCTTCACTTTCAACGTTAAAGCCATAACCATATTGTGATGTGCCATTAAGCCTTGGATATCGACGAAAACTGGTATTTTTAGTTGGCAGCCAATCAGTATCAAGCCCTTCAATTGAATCAATCTTATCTCTCAAATTAATGATATTTGGATGAAGCACTAATGGTTGCTTTGAAACAACACGATCTGATTTACGTTTAACATAAATATAAGAATCTTGATCAAGGCGGTGTTCATATGCATATGAAGGGTGGCTACTTTCATCATGAGAACCTGTTAACTTAATTAAAAGCTTATGAATTTGTTCTGAATTTAACATTTACAGACCTTGCAAAAATACACTAAATTTCTTATCTAACTTGTGCCTGAAATACTTCAAAATTGTTTAATGCTTCAAATGCAGTAAACACATTCCAACCATGTGATCTCAAAGCTTTAGCATTAGACATGTTTATTAACACCGCAATCTTACGTCTAGGCCAGCATAAATCGATAGCAATCATATTACTTTTATCATTGATGACGACGCCTAATTCAGCACCAGGTAATCTCATTGATTGACACTTTTGCAATAGACCGTCTAAAGCAGTGTCAGCACATTCTCGGATATTATTATAATCAAACACATCAAACTTATGCTGTTCACGGCGAAGTTGGTTTATTTTTAGTACATCATCATTGCTTACATACAAATGTCCATGATGTGGTTGTTTTTTATGGCAATCAACACAAAGCCCCCTTAAATTACTAAGTTTATTATCCGCTTTGTTACCGTTAATATGATGTGTATGCAATAGCTTAGAGTCGTTTGCTAGATAAACGCCACATTGTTCGCAAGTGTAATTTAAATCACTTCTTACCTTTGATGAGATAGCAGGCCAATCTGCAGTGTAATTGCTTGATGCTTTAGCACTGTTAATAGGCAAACTTTTAAAATAGGAACTATACACTTCAAAAAACTGCTCAAATGAAAAATGATTAAATACTTTCTCTTTTGCTGCATAGCTCTGAGTTGCATATCCCTTATAATTAAGGATTTTTAAACAGTTTTTGCATACCCCTAAAGCGGCCTCTCCCCTTATATCCTCTTGATAGCTGTGCACTGAGCCAAATACAGGAAACAAACCATCTACTCGGTTAATAACGTCATACCTCTTGAATCGTCCAGTATTTCGCATTAAATCTAATGTAGAACATTCAGCGACATGGATACGACGGCCTTGTTTTCCATCTACCATTACAACTTCAATATCTTCGCCCTGATCAGGAATATAAAGCATGACCTGATGACCGTCATAATTCAAAATCCCATCAGACCCATCAATTTGGTCTAGTTGGATATCTTTACCGAGAATTAATCCTTTAGTTAAATGACTCCCAATACTCTCAAGTTCAGCTGAACGGCTAGTAATATTAAAATGAGTAGTCACGTTTCCTAGTGGCGCAACAGCGCGATGCAATGCACTAAAATCAACCGTCAGTTTCATTATTGAGCCTCTAATATCCGTTTAATTTGAATATCAGCGTTCGTTATTGCTCTAAACGAAACTCGACGAGACATTGCTTCATCCTCTACACCGTCAATCAAAATTAAACGAGATGAAGAAAAACCAACTGCTGCAATGTTTGCTTTTATCCACTCAGCATCAGCTGGCATCAGCGCATATCCATATTCTAAGACGGATCGGGTACGACCTTGCGATAGTTGCATATTATAGAAATAGGCTTCTGCATCTGATGAACCACGAATTCCTAAACTTGACGTATGCCCTTCTATTCTTATTTCATCTAACGATTCTCTATATGGTGCTAGAACATTGATATATCTGGGGAAAAAATCGTTAAGAATTTCTTTATATGCATCACTTAAACGCGTTTCATTATTAGCAAATAACACATCAGGTGATTGAAAGTTAAAGGCTAATGTTTCCTTGTCTATAGTAGCGCCCCATTTATCGAGATCTTTTTTAAACTCTTCTTCCAAAGCTTGATAAATTGCCACTTGGTTTTCTTGGTAAGCAACAGCCACATCTTTAATTTTGTCGTTTTCTTTTTGCGTTATCATCATAAAAACGATAGCAATGAACAAGAAAACCATCATTAAACCGGCCATTAAATCAGACACAGTCAACCAATGTTCACCGCTGTCTTGTGCGCCGTTACTCGTGCCAAATATTTTATCCATTAGGCTACTCGCTGATTAACAACTTCATTCATTGCTTGAGTCAATTTAATGTAGTCTTCAACAAACTTACCGCTGACTTGAGCTAATGCTTGACCCATCTCATTCATCACACGATTGATTTCTTGCTGCATGGCAGTGTCAATCAGTTTGAGTTGTGAATCGACGGCTTCACCTGTTAAGCCAACTTGTTGTTTAATTTGCTCTTCCATGGCATCAAATGTGCGTTTAGCTTGGTTAATCTGTTGCGTCGCAGCATCATCAATCACTTCATTAAGTCTTTGCTGTAATTTTTCTGCTGATTTAACTACTGTGTCACGGACATTCTCAGTGTCAGTAACCAAGTTTTTATTGGCTTCTTTCATTGTTGAGTTCATGTCTTTAGCATCAACTACTAGCTTTTCAATCATGTCTCGCATGGTGCTATTAAGATCACTTACCGCGTCTTGTAAATGCTGTTTAATAATTTCCGTCTGTGATTGCAGGTAATCAGAACTTGTTTGTAAGCTTTCGTTTGTGCGGGATGTATTATTAGTAAATTCAGTCGCAGCGGTGTCAATTTCTTTGCCTATTTTATCTGAACTTTCAATTAGGCGTTCACCAACACTGTTAATGCCTTTTTCAGTTTCGCTGGCAAATTTATCTAGTAGATCATTTGATGTTTTAACATGCGCTTTAATATAATCATCCGACTCAGATAGAAGTGTTTTGTAATGGTCACTGGCCGTAGTCACTGCCGCTGATATATCTTCTACGGTGCTTTGTACTTGGGCTCTAATCTCAGGTACTGCTTTAACCGCTTCATCACGCATTAATTTAAAGGCTTCTAAATGACGTTCAAGCTCAGCCAGTTGATGTTGATTTACTTCCATTACGCCTTTTAGTTCATTCATCGATTCCGGAATGATTTTGCTTTGCTCACTAATATGCGCAACCGATGACTCTGTTGCTGATATGGACTCAACACCTTGGGCATATTGCTGCTGCATTTGCTCAAGTTGTAATTTGTAGTTTTCTTGCCATTCAACAAGCTTAATCACGGCTTCATTAAGTTGCTTAAAGTTATCGCCAAACTGCTCAGTTAAATTATTATTAAAATCTGTAATCACCTGTTTGAGGGCTTCAATAACTTGCTCAGTGGCAGATTTAGATAAAGTATCAGCAAAGTCTTGCAATTTTAGCCACAGCTTTTCAGAAAATGCGTCAAACTTTTCCTGCTGCTTGGTTGATTGTTCTTGCAGATTTTTCACTGACAATTTGGCATTGTCATTAATGTCACCGCGCAGAATTTTAAGTTGCCCAAATAAAGTGGATTCTTCATTACCGACAAGTGCATCTTTTAAAGTGCGCGTTTCAGTCACTTGCGCCTGCATTGCACCCAATATCGCTTCAGGCGTAGCATGGGAAAGACTCTCTTCAACTTGCTTAGGTTTTAAGAAAGAAAATGTCGATAATGTTTTGAATACCAATGAGAGTAAAATACCCGCCAAACTGGTAATAAATGCGGTTTTCAATCCTTCAAGTAAAGGCGGAATACTGGCCTCAATATCAAGCTGATTGAAATCTAACAAGCCTAAAACAATGCCTAAAAACGTACCAAAAATCCCCATAGTCGTTAATAAGGTCGGCACATAATTGACGAATTCAACTTGCTTGGCTTGTTTGGTAAAAAATAACCCTAATGCACACACTATAACCATCAATACTAAAATGGCACTACTTACCGATTGTGTATCTAAACTGCGCAATAAATTCTCTAATATTTCCATATATTTTTATTTCTTAATAGTTAAGGTCTGTTGTTAAATAGCCTGTTCGACGATGGCGTCGGTCAGGTGGAGTTGAGTTGTTTGGGCGGCACTTAAATGTGTTTTTATTTGGTCGCAGAGTGCCATTAGTTCATCGACTCTAGCGACGATGTGATGTTGTTCTTCAAGTGGTGGTAAAGCAACGACTAAGCTTCTAATGTGCTCTCTTGATACATTTTTCATGGAGCTACTTGTGCCCCCTGCAACTCGATTGTAATAATCCCTTGAAACTTGGCTGTTATTCATCAAGTTTAAATACTCGCCACTTACACTTCCGTGTAATTTAAACCTGATTATTTTGTCACTCATCATTAGATTTTTAGGTGCTAGTTCAGGAACAACTACTGCTTTCGCAACTAAATCTGCTGTATTAGCCCTTGAGATAAGAAAATCGCCGCCTTGAACTTCATGTTCAAGGCGTGGTTCAAGATGTGGAGGAAGCTCTTTATTTTCTTCTGGATTATACTGTCCCCAAGTTACAGCACTAACCTTTAAAACCCCCCAATTATCTCCCTCTCTGGGGGTGGGAATACATTGAGGGCTCCAGCCAGCACTCGAACTGAGTGCTGTATCATCAAATCGACACCACTCCCACCCCTTTGGCAGTTCAAACGGTTTTTCTTCGTCGGTGATGGCAGGTAATGGCTTTTGCTTTTTGATTTTACCGTTTTTAATCAGCTGGGCTTTTTCAGCTTTGATGCGTTCTAGCAGTTTGGTGGCAGGCTCGTAATCTTGACTATTTATTTCATCGAAGCTGGCTTGTTGTACTAACTTACCCATGACGGCGAGTTGGAGGATGGTTTGTTTTAGGGTGTCGATGCTGGCTTCTGTGGTGAAAAGCGTGTCGAAGTGTTCAGCGACACGCTGCCAGCTGTCTATAAAACTATCATTAAGTGAAGGCTCAAGGCTGTCAGCAAAACTCCCTATAACTGCAGGCTCTAGGCTAGCTGCTGACTGAGTAGTGTTAGGCTGTAGTAGTGCATTCAGCAGGGTTTCGACTAAGGTTTGGTGCGCCGCAATACTTGTTTCAGTTTGCGCTTCAAGGGCATCACACAAGCTCATCAACTCATCGACTTTGGAGACGATACGGTGTTGCTCATCTAGCGGTGCAAATGGTAATGGATTATATGCAAAAAAATCTTTAGGCACTCGTTTTTGACCTGCTGTACCAGTCATCTTAGTTTCGCCGACTTTTAGAAACATCGGTGCTTTCAAATATAGAAGGATAAAGAGTGGATCTACTGTTGATTCGATTGGCCTGGCAATGTGTAACTCCGTTGTTCCAGTTCCGACACCGTTAATTAATCCAGAAAAAAAAGCTGCTTTACTGTTCTCGAAACAAGGAGTGATTTTTGCTAATCCAATATCACCATCAGCAAAGTGTGTATATCCTTTTTTTATTTCTTTCCATAACCTTGTTTCAGAACCATGATCACCTTTATAACTGGTACTAATTAGAGGCATTGGCACAAAAGAAGCTTCTGTATCATCATCAAAACTAGAATTTCTTGGACCTATTTCTGCAAGTTCTGCTAAACAAGTCCACGCCCAGCCATTCGGCAATTCAAATGGCTTTTCATCTTCACCAATATCAGGGAACGGCTTTTGTTTTTTAAGCTTACCGTCTTTAACCAATTGAGCTTTTTCAGCAGCAATACGTTCAAGCAATATTGAAGCTGGTTCGTCATTAACATCTTGTGGCACTAACTTGCCGCGCACGGCGAGTTCTAAAATCAGTTCACGGAGTTTTTTGATGCCATACAATGAAAACTTATTTGAAGTGCCACGCCCTGCTGAGGATTTTCGCTCAATGGCAGTTGTCCAAATATCAATATGCTGCGTGATCAAATTATTTGCTTTGTGTTCTGATTGACCGTCGTTGGTAGGTATTGGTAAATCAGTCATTACTTGCCCTCACCGTCTGATGCTGCCGAAGGTGACGATAATGCGGCTGACAAGATACCTTTTAGTTGATCGCGTAGTGCTTTAATATCCGCTTGTTGTTTGGCGTAATCGCTTAGTAACGTTTGTGGATCATGGCTGATAACTTCGCCCACATGGGGGTTTTTAATGTCCAGGTTATAGTTACGGCCAATAATGTCATCGATTGAGACTTTCCAAGCTTGCTCGTTTTCTACCCGCGATGCAAAGCCGTCGGCCTCATTACCCCACCATTCAAGCTCTGTTTCAAACTCTTCAAAGCGCATGGGTTTGGTTTTGTTGTAATTTTTTACCCCTGCTGGGTAGGGATGCTCGTAAAACCACACGTCTTTAGTTGGCGTGCCTTTGGTGAAGAATAAAATATTGGTTTTAATGCCGGTGTAGGGATTAAACACCCCATTAGGTAAACGCACTATGGTGTGTAGATTACATTCGTCCATTAACATTTTTTTGATTTTGGTTTTAACGCCTTCACCAAACAAGGTGCCGTCTGGTAATACAACTGCTGCTCGACCTCCACTTTTAAGCGCTGATGGCTCCTTACCCGCTGACGGCGCTGCCAATACTTCAATAATAAGTTGTAGAAACAAGTCGGCGGTTTCACGGGTTTGGAATTCGCTAGGGAAGTTTTTTTCTATGCCGTCTTCTTCGGTGCCGCCAAATGGCGGGTTGGTGATGATAACGTCAACTTGCTCGTCCCAACTTGAAAGCGGTTTGTTTAAGGTGTTGCCGTGCCTAATTTGCACTGGCACTTCAATACCGTGGAGCATCATGTTGGTGGTGCACAGTAAATGCGGTAGCTGCTTTTTTTCCACACCAAAGATTTGCTTTTGCAGGGTTTGATGGTCATCTGCTGTTTTAACGTAGTTGGCTTTAACGTGATCAAAGGCGCAAGCTAAAAATCCGCCAGTACCACACGCAGGGTCCATAATCGATTCGCCCAATTTGGGATCGGTTACCGCCACAATAAACTTAGTGATGGCGCGCGGGGTATAAAACTCACCAGCGTTACCAGCACTTTGTAAGTCTTTTAATATTTGCTCGTATAAATCACCAAACAAGTGGCGCTCGTTTGAGTCAGTAAAGTCTATTTCATTAAGCTTATTAATCACCTGACGTAACAGCGTGCCGTTTTTCATGTAGTTAAACGCATCAGAAAACGCCGCTTTTACCACAAAACCACGGGGGTTTTTATCTATTGGTGCAGTGAGGTTTTTAAGCTGTGGGAATAGCTCATCATTTACAAAATCAAGTAGCTCATCACCGGTAATGCCTTCATTATCTGCCGCCCAGTTGCGCCATAAGAATTCAGCTGGAATTGGCTCGCGGTAATCGTCTAGTTCAAGCTCTAACTCTTGTTCTTGTGCATCAAACACTTTTAAGAACAGTAACCAAGACATTTGCCCTAATCGCTGGGCGTCACCATCGACACCGGCATCTTTACGCATAATATCTTGGATGGATTTAATTGCTGAACTGATAGACATAGTATTCTCTTAAACGGTTACTGCTGCTGTTATTGGCAGCAGTATAAAATGATGTTGTGTTTTATTTTTAACAAACAGAGCTAATATAAAAACGAATACAAAGCGCTGTTCCAAAGTGCTTATGCAAAGAACAGATGCTAGGCTGATTGCTGATGAATTTGATAAATCTGCGCTTCTAATTCACTAATGGCTTGCTCGTATTCTTGTTTGCCGCCAAAGCCTTTTTTAACGATCTCACTCAAATTACCGTACTCGGTAAACGGGGCAACTTTAAGCACTTGCATGTTTTCAATTTCTTGCACGCCGACATCGGCATATTTTAACAGTAAATTTTGCAGTACGGCTTGTGCAGTGTCGGAATATTTAGTGAAGTAATTGCGCTTTTGCACATTGTTTGCACGATCTTTTCGAGTTAATGGGGGTTGGTCGTACACCACATGACAAATCATATCGAAAGGATCCATGTCTTTACCGACTTCGTCCTCTAAAGCAGACCAAATAATGCCTTCGAGTGCCAGTTCATCAATTACCGCTTGTTTGCGATCTGATTCATTCCAGCGCTTAACAAACTCATCGAGTGAGCTAAACTGCTTCGCCATGGTTTTACGGGTGTAATCTTTAAAGGATTCGGTGACTAATTTACCGTCGCTGTCGTAATATTGCACTCGTTCAGCCACTTTGCTGACAGTCACGCCTGACACGCGGTACTTGCTGATTTTACGGGTTTCACCTTCGTCCCATTCACCATCAAGGCTGCCATCGCCTTGGGGTTCGTTTATGGTGTTTTGTTCATCAACCTGATGTTCATCGCCCTGTTGGTTTTGATTATCATCGGCACCGTTTTCATTCGTAACCTCATCACCAACTGAGTCAATATCAACATTTTCATCTTCAATATCTTCAGGCGTCACTCTAATGATTTTTTCTGGTGTACCGTCAAAGCGTTCGTCGGCAAATAATTCGGTGGCCTTTTTAAAGTCGAGAATGGTGAACCACAGCTTGCCGTATCGGTCGTCAATGCGGGTGCCACGGCCAATAATCTGCTTAAATTTGGTCATGGACTGAATATTTTGATCCAGTACTACTAACTTACAGGTTTTGGCATCTACCCCTGTAGACATTAGTTCTGAGGTGGTGGCAATAACAGGATAGGCTTTTTTGGGATTAATGAAGTTGTCTAACTGCGCTTTGCCAAGCTCATCGTCACCGGTTATTTTCATCACGTACTTTTCATTCTTGGCCATTTGCTCAGGGTTAAGATTGGCAATAGCACGGCGCATGCGATCGGCGTGGTCAATATCGTTACAAAACACGATAGTTTTGGCCATCGGGTCGGTGCGCTTTAAGTAGTTGGTAATGGTTTCGGCAACCAATTGGGTGCGTTCATCAATCACCATGGTGCGGTCGAAGTCTTTTTGGTTATAAATTCGGTCTTCGATCACTTCACCGTTGTTATCGATTTGACCTTTTGTCGGGCGCCAACCTTGTAAATCGACATCAATATCTACCCGCACCACTTTATAAGGTGCTAGGAATCCATCTTCAATCCCTTCTTTGAGTGAGTAGGTATAGACAGGCTCACCAAAGTAATCGGAGTTTGATACTTGGTCTGTTTCTTTAGGAGTGGCGGTAAGGCCAACTTGAGCCGCGCTGCTGAAATATTCTAAAATTTCACGCCAGGCGCTGTCTTCAGATGCACTCCCACGATGACACTCGTCGATAATGATTAGGTCGAAAAAGTCTGGGTCGACTTGTTTAAAGGCTTTTTGGCTTTCTTCTGGGCCGGTTAATGCTTGGTATAAGGCTAAATGAATTTCAAATGCAGGATCAACCGTGCGTCCAGTGATTTTGGTCATTGAAGTGCCAAAGGGCTGAAAATCGTTTATGCGGGTTTGGTCTACCAAAATGTTACGGTCGGCTAAAAACAAGATTCGTTTTTTAGCGCGGGACTTCCATAAACGCCAGATGATTTGAAATGCGGTATAGGTTTTACCCGTACCGGTCGCCATGACAAGTAACACTCGGTCTTTACCGGATGAAATAGCTTCAATGGTTTTATTAATGGCTTGCAGTTGATAATAACGAGGTTGCTTACCCGTGCCATCATCATGATATTCTTGATTGATAATCGGTAACTGGGTTTGGGTATAACCTTTCCACACGCAGTACTTAGTCCATAATTCTTGTGGTGATGGAAAGTCTTCTAAGCGGATCTCTGATTCAAGTTGGTTTTCTTCAGGTGTTCCTAACTTGGTTTTATCATGGAAGATAAAGCCATCGCCATTGGAGGCAAAAATAAAAGGCACTTCAAGTAAACGGGCATAATCTAGCCCCTGTTGCATGCCTTTACCCACTTCGTGCTTATTGGCTTTAGCCTCAATAACAGCCAGCGGCATACTGGGTTTGTGATACAGCACAATATCAGCAGACTTAACCGTTTTGCGCACACCCAATTGACCACGCACAATGACTTTACCGTCACGCAATTTCACCTCTTGGCGAATTTGCGACATATCATCCCACCCAGCATTTTTGATAGCTGGCATGATGTATTTAGAGATAATATCGGTTTCGGTAAGCTTGGCTTTATTGATACTCATACGAGATCTAGATCCTTCTAGCGCGATTGCAAACGGCAATAATATTAAGTTTGCCACATAACCTTGTTAACACCAATGATTACATACAGATACAGAACTTAAAAATGTTAAAACGTGATTTTGCGTAAACATTGCGATTGTTTGATGTTGATGAAGAATCTTAAATCGATTAGCCTTACTTTACCGCCCAAACTGATCATGTTTTTCGAGGTTTGGTGCATTTTATTTCGAATAGACAAAGCGTATCTAGACCAAATCGTGTTAGCGCATACGCTCTAACACTCACTATTCGTATTATGATAAGTATGCTTTAGATTGGCTTGTTAGCTGTTTATTTTAAATTTCACAAGTAACTGCATTCAATACATTTTGTTCTTGTTTTCTTAGGTAATTTACTACTTTCTCTTCAAACGATATATCGGAATAGAATTGCTTGATTAGGTATTTTGAAGGGATATCAGTCCGTTCCATTAATGGGACCGCTCGACCCGTCGCAATGACGTAAACATGAAAATCTTTATAACGTGCCAACATAGGTTCAATAATATTTTTAAGCAACGCATTAGCCAACAACGTAGCATAACCTTTATTACGATGCTCTATGACTGTTACGAAATGAATAATACCCAACTCTTTATAGGTCACGCCTTGATGACAAGTGACTTTGTCTGCACGGGCTTCAAAGTTTTCAAAAAGACTGTACCCTACCAATTCATCATTTACATAAAGTTTAATTATTTCTGCTTGAGTCCCGTTTTGTAATTCCTCGTGCTTATCTAACCACTCAAAAATGTACCACATTTTCATGTCGGCCTGACCCAAGGCGAGTAATTCATGAGTACAAGTTTTAACATTACAGTGTTCGAATCTAAGCATTAATAACCCATTTGAATCTTCGTAAGTTAGTTTACATTGACCTGTGAACTTACTTTTATATAAATAGAGAACAAAATCAGCATAATAAAGACTAAGCTTGCCACTCCTTGTTAAATAGCCGCCCCCAGTGTGAGGATAGTTGTAGTGATCAAACGAATGACGCAGCAAGCTAATATCGCACTAAGCGTATTAACACAGTTGGTTGTACTTTTGATGCACGAACAAAACCAACTGCTTTAAACCGTTTAAGTCTCTTGTAAGTTGCGATTAGGAGATCTAAACAGGCTCCAACACTGCTCATCGAAGGTGCAAATCCAACATCTTTCTTTAGACTTTTCAATTAGCCCCCCGATAATGTCACTTATCGGGATTAACAAAACACGAATTTATGAGCTGCTATTAATCTTCCATCCAATCCATATTCGGTAGTGCATTCAAATGCTGGCCATATCGTATTTCGTTAAAAGAGGAACCATTTTTCATGACATCGGAAACTTCGATAGCCAACGCGCAAGCCATCATTTGAATAGCTTCGTCACGCGGTGTACCTGTCATGACTAAACGCATCAAGGTTTCTTTTACCTTTTTGGGTTCACCGTCGGCGATTTGATTTTCGACTACTTCGATTAGTGTTTCTTCGGTCATGTAACTGTCTTGCTGCTTATCCATTATAACGACTCTGTTAAATATTTAACGCCATTATGCCGCAAGCATGGTGCAAGCCATAGAGTAAACTCCGAATTATTCGAGTGTTGCAGGCAATAACGTAACGTTAAGGTAAAGTAAGATTTATCTCTGTTGATAATCTGATTGGATGTTGTACGCTGAAACGAATTTTTTTGAGCTGACAATATCATCGACTAACACTTAAATGAGCACAAATGGGTTAAGCCCTTAACCCATTTGTGGACATAAACGTTTTAGTGTTATCAACTAAATGTAGCCTCAAAATATGAGAAAATGTATCCCTAACGACTAACGGTCTAGCCAACATTTCTTAACCATTTCAAGACTGACCTATTTCGGCATATTCACCTTGAGGATGATATATTTCTACTAGCCTGCACAATAGTTCTACTAGCCTGCACAACTCATAAACTGAGGTAATAGTATTTCGGAATCGTTCCCACATATTTTTAAATCAGTCATTTGAATTTAAAAACTCCTTAGCTTTAGCAATCGAATAATTTACCGCTTGAGCCAATTCGAGCTTTGGCGGCATGACGAGTTCATTAGGATCGATATGGACATCGATCAGACAGGCATTTTTGCTAGCAAATGCTTCTCCCAACGCTTTTACTAGCAGCTCAGGGCGATCTACACTCCAACCTTCACCACCGCATAAGCGAGCAAACTCTGAAAAGTCTGGATTTTTTAATGCTGTTTTATAATTAGGGTAACCGCTGCTTTCTTGCTCTAGTTGAATTAACCCTAGCTTGGCGTTGTTAAAAATAATAACCTTTATGGGTAATGTTAGATTGACTGCAGTAATAAACTCTTGCATTAACATGCTAAAACCACCGTCACCAATAAGGACGACCACCTGCCGCTCAGGAAATTTTAATTGCGCGCCTATCGCACCAGCCATGCTAAATGCCATTGTGGCCAAGTTGCCTGATAGGGTAAATAATTGTTGTTCAGTAACGGGTAGATGTCGTGCGACCCATGCGGTCACTGTACCCGTGTCACAGAGAAAAATGGCATCTTTGTTCGCAAGCTCGCCGACGGTTCGAGCCAGGCACTGGGGTTTTATTGGCATATCTTGCGAGTTTTCTGCTTCGCTTTGCTCTTCTGACCAACTCCTTTTCTGACGCCGACATTCAGTAAGAAAGTTGTCGTTTTCTTTTTGAGGTAAATCAACGATTAATTGGTCTAGTACTTCACTTACATCTCCGACTATCGATACATCCACAGGGCAACGTCGACCAATATGTCGAATTTCTTTATCCACCTGAATAACTTTGGCTTTTCCTGGATAATATTCTTTGTAGGGAAAATCAGTCCCCAGCATCACAAGTAAATCACAATTATTCATCGCATCAACAGATGGCCGCGTACCAAGTAGGCCAAGCCCTCCTAAGGAATATTCATGCTCATCCGGAAGTAGTACTTTGGCTTTTAGTGTTCTGATAAGTGGGGAGTTGCATTTTTTCAACAAAGTAAGTAACTGTTGACGTGCTGGTATAGCCCCAACACCCGCTAGAACAACAATTTTTTCAGCTTGCTCAATTAAGCTAATTGCACTGTTTAATGCTGATGCTAAAGGTTTAGTTGGTCCCGTTTCAGCGCCCGCTATTGGATGACCCGTAATGTCAGCTTCAACTTGCTCAGTGGCAACATCAGCAGGCAAAGCAATATGAGCAACCCCTTTTTCAATCAGCGCACTATTACACGCTTGCTGAATAATCTCGGGAACACGATCAGAGGCAAATAAGGTTTGATTAAACACAGCCACATCAGAAAACAGAGCTGATGAATTAATTTCTTGATGCGAGTGATTACCGATTTCACTGCGTGGTAACTGTCCAGTTATTGCAAGAACGGGGGCATGGTCGAGCTTAGCGTCATACAGACCATTGAGCAAATGTATGGCCCCACCTCCAGCAGTACCAACACAAACGGCAAGTTTACCGGTTAATTTTGCTTGGGCTGATGCTGCGAATGCCCCGCTTTCTTCATGGCGAACTTGTATAAATTCGATTTCTCCATGGCGGCGTATGGCGTCCATCAAATCATTAATAGCATCCCCTGGAATGCCAAAGACATGACGGACACCATATTGATAAATCGTCTCTACGATATGATCGACAACTTTGCGTTTTTTTATTGCAGCCATAAATATCTCTCTCCGTTTAAAATAAGCTTCACGAAATACACTTAATTAAGCAAAATTAATAGGTTACTGAATTTAATAGCATTTTATTAATGGTTAACTGTTTATTTAAGATCCAATAACACATCATACTGTGCTACGAACTTTGACTCTGTGCGTCACCGTACCCTCTGGCTTTTGCTTTCTCACGAATGTTGACCAGTTAAATACAATTGACCGTTTTTTAAAGTAACGTTATCTCAAATGATAAACCCTAGCAGAAAATAATTTAGCCTATTCGCCATGTCGCTCGATTTAACCATTCCTGAAAATTATCTCGCGTGCGCTGGCGAACAGACGCCGGGAACAGTTACGATTTATGCTTAGAGACATCTAATCGATTCGCGTAAGGCTGGAACGATATTCGATCTTATCTGTAACTTAGCAGAGTGGCCCAGTGACTCGACAAAGGAGAAATACGATGAAGACGAATGAAGGTATGCTCGATCGCTCGCTCCGCGTTACCGCCGGGCTAGTTCTTATTGGACTTGCTGCCACCGACACAATTGGCATATGGGGCTATATTGGCGTTGTGCCGCTGCTTACAGGAGCGGTAGGCTTGTGTCCTCTATATTCGCTCCTAGGCATAAACTCCTGTTCGGTGAGTAAGCGCTGAATCTAATCCACAGCGAATGCCCTGCTATCGTGAAACACTATAGTTAAACACCATGTCAAGATCCTAACAGGACTCGCGTTCATGGTACGACCCTTCTGTTCGCGCGGTTAAGTTAGCGAACTCGGAACTGTACTGCTTAAACACCTGAGGTCATTGTTACTGCCAACAGATATGTAATCGCAAGTTCTACGACGTTATTTTATTCAGCATTTTTTATAAAAAGGCCTGCTATGAAAGTCATTACATCACCCCCCCCAATTAATCCTTGTGAAGAGTCATGTGTTAAAATGGCACTTATTGCAGAAGGTGGTGGGCAACGAGGAATATTCACAGCCGGTGTATTAGATGCGTGGTTAGAGAATGATTTTGATCCTTTCGATTTATTTATAGGGGCGTCTGCAGGCTCACAAAATATTACAAGCTTTTTATCTCGTCAGAAAGGTTATGCCAAGAGATTAATTGGTGAATTAACACGTCGTAATAATTTTTACAAACTAGGCCGTGGATTAGCAGGTGGCAATGCTATTGATTTGGATTGGTACTTTGATAAAACCATTCAAGGTAGTTTTGCATTAGACTTTACGACAGCAACTAAATCATTGGGTCAACGAGAATTATTGTTCAGCGCAACGAATTCACGCGATAGACAAGGCTATTTCTTAAGCCCAAACGGTCATACAAGTCACTGGCGCCAATTACTTAAAGCCTCGAGTGCATTTCCTTTTTTGTATAAACAAGGGGTTAAACTCACACCTAGGCAGGCCTTTAGCTCAACAAATAAGGCCAAAGCAAACGTTGATGACCATAAAACAGACATCTACCTTGACGGTGGACTTGCTGAGCCTTTACCTGTGCGAGAATCCTATCGCCGTGGTGCTAAAAAAATTGTGGTTATTCGAACGGTGAATGCCGACTGTCATACTCAGGCTGCTTGGGTACGTAAACTTAAGTCATGGATTTACGTGTCTGGGTATTGCCCAAAAATGATTGATTATTTGGTACAGCATGAGCAAGCTTATCAAAAAGAACTCGCCTTTATCACTAACCCTCCTGAAGATGTCGAAATTATTCAAATTTTTGCGGAAGACAATCTTCAAAGTAAATTGTTAGGGAGTACTGATATGGATTTACAACATGATTATCTTGCCGGTATCACTGCGGGTAATGCTTTTTTGGAGACTCAAAAACGTTTTGTGCTGTAAACACTAAGCATAATCTAAGCATAATCTAAGCATAATCTAAGCATAATCTAAGCATAATCTAAGCATAATAAAATTAATTTATACCTGTTTTGTAAACCAGTAGAATGAATATTACTAGGCAATAAAAAACATTTTTTAATGCCATAACCCCGATGCATTAAACTAAAAGTATTAACCCGCTCAAGTACCACATAATACTCTTCTATTAACGTAAACGATGCTGCAATATCGGTATCATTCATGTTAACCGACTTATGATGACTCATTGAGTCATTTTTTTCGTTTGTTTGAACCAATGAATCTAAGATATAACGCACCCAAAAATGCAGACATAACCGATGCGACCAAGATGGATGTTTTTGCGTTATGGAGATGTTCAGGTTGCCCGTCAAACCCCAGTGTCGCAATAAATGTGGACATGGTGAAGCCTATCCCGGCTATCAGTGAAGCACCAATAATGTGTTGAATATTAACTCCCTTGGGTAATTTACCTATTTTGTAGTGCAGGCCCAGCCAGCACGCGCCGGAAATGCCAATAAATTTACCGACTACAAGGCCAAAAATAATCCCTAATCCAACAGGGTATTGGAGGCTGTCGATAAACGAACTAAAACTAAACACTACGCCAGCATTAGTCAATGCAAACAGCGGTAAGATGAAGAGTGCTACAGGTAGATGCAGTACATCTTCCCAACGACGCAGGGGAGTGCCAGCATGTTCTGCTAAATCGCGCACTTCCAGTACCTGTTTATGGTCCTCCTGACTACCAAGAACGTCCACCTTTTCTATTTCTTGCTGAAGAGAGCTGATTGTTGTTTTAGCCTTATCAAGCGACTTTGCCGACGCCAACTTCGGCCGTGCTGGCACCGTCAATGCGATTGCAACGCCAGCAACAGTGGCATGAACACCAGACATGAGCATCATCCACCAGGTTGCAATACCGATGATAATATAGAAAATTGGCTGTCTTACGCCCGCGTAGTTAGCTACTGCCAAAAAAGTAATAAGTGAACATGCGCTAAACAGATAGATTACGGATATTTCCTGGGTATAAAATAGTGCAATAACGAGTATCGCCCCAACATCATCAACGATGGCGAGCCCAACTATGAAAGCCAAAAGACTGGCAGGTATGTATTTTCGCACTATGGTAAGTACACCTAGCGCAAACGCGGTATCGGTTGCCATTGGGATACCCCAACCGATCTGTGAATCAAGTCCCCAATTGAACAAGGTATAGATCGTAGCCGGTAAAATCATTCCGCCTATGGCACAAATAATCAACATGCGCCGATTTTCCGGTTTAGCGAGGTCTCCGGCTAGCACCTCGCGTTTGATTTCAAGTCCAATCAATAAGAAAAATATCACCATTAAACCATCATTAATAATGTGTTTAAGTGAAGATCTTAACTCAACATCACCCAAAAATATTCCAATCGGGGTGTGCACAAGATCTAAGTAGGTAGAAGAATAGGCTGAATTTGCCCACCATAGGGCCAAGATTGTCGATAACAGAAGAAACAGACTGGAGGTAGTCTGCGCTCGAATAAAACCCGAAAATGGTTCGTGCATATATTCCAAACCACGCTGCAATATATTTTTAGATTCGTTTGCCATATTAATCACCTGTCATCATCTCGCCTAAGAAGTATATTTATCTTCAGAGTAGAAAATATTTTTAGGCTTTAGGAGTTCGAACAAATACTATAAATTGCGTTTGTTCGATTGTTTTATAACTACTTTATTGAACAAAAACGCTTTACGGAAAAAACTGCATGACCCTGAACTCATAGCGCCTGCATACATGAAAATGCGTTATGGAGCCTTAGCTACATTGCTGTAAACGTAGGGGGCTGCGCCTATCAATGTTGTTAAGCAGTATATTGAGCAGCAAAATAGACCACATTAAACCGTGTTGCTGTTTTCGCCATGCTTATTGGCCATGACGGACGGGGCATGTTGTCGCGGAGATCAGCCATTATCATGTTAGTTGCTGAATGCGAAACTCATTACGCAAGTCTCCTGCCATTTTGAACGGCGCGAAAGCTAAAACTTGAACACTGTTTTTGATGTCTATCATTTTCACGTGAATTGTTGGGGAAAAGTAAAGGCGGGATATAAAACCGTGGTTCCCGCTCAAGTCTTAAGATGGCATGAGTACAATGCCACCTTTGTTTAGCACTACAACACGACTTTAGTGTCCTGTACCTGTTGGCGGAGTTTGAGACCATTCCTGCATAGCTTGGTCTCCTGGACGATCAACTTTCACTTTATCGCCCTCAGTTGAGGTTACCCAGCTTAATGGAATGTAATGGTGTTGACCGCCCTTGTCTTTTTTAAGCTTGAGGGTATCAGTGCCCTCCATATGATCTACAGTAGCAAATTGACCATCTTCGGAGCAGACAACAGGCATATCAGGTTTAATTTGGTTGGTTTTAATCATAGTTTCCCCTCAGAGCTCAGTGCAAGCCCTTCTATTTATAAATGAGCAATCAGTCATCTGACAAGCTTCAGAAAGCGGAATTGTCTTGGACTTTAACTGAAATTATTGGTTACTTAATGTTCCCAATCGCACAATAAAATCATACCCATAAAACTAAATGCAGTCTGTTCGGCAACGAACAGACTGCATTTCCAAGTCCTCTTTTGCAATGTTTTCAATCAATAAGATTAGCCAAATCTAGGGTGACTGCGCCAATCAAAACTGAACGCTACGAAAATATGAGTACGACAATCACATGTTCGTTGTTTAAGTCGGAGTTTGATCAGCGGTATTACCCTGCCCCTCAAGATCTGAAGTATCAATCTTCTTCGCCAGGACGATATAGAAAGCAGGCAACACATACATAGTTAACAAAGTACCGATACCGAGTCCTGTAGCAATGGTTATACCAATCGCAAAGCGCGACTCTGCTCCTGGGCCCGCTGCAATTAACAGCGGGATCATGGCGACGATAAGCGCCAGCGAAGTCATGATAATAGGGCGAAGTCGAATCGCTGCGGCTTCGATTACCGCGTCGCGCTTGTTGCGTCCCCTTTCCTGAAGTGTATTGGCAAATTCCACGATAAGAATACCGTTCTTCGCGACCACGCCAATCAATGTTATCAGACCAACCTGTGTGTAGATATTCATCGATGCAAAACCAAGCATAATGAAGGCCATTGCCCCTGCAATTGACATCGGCACCGATATTAAAATGATAAGAGGATCACGCCAGCTCTCAAATTGCGCAGCAAGCACCAGATAGATAACGAGTAGCGATAAAAAGATAGTCACGATTAACGCACTGCCAGAATTTTCGAACTGTCTAGACTCGCCCTTAAAATCATAGCTGAAACCCCGAGGTAGGATATCGACCGCCTTGGTTTTCATGAAACTGATGGCATCTCCCATCGACACTGATGGCGCTGGAATGCCTTCGATCGTGACCGAATTCAGCTGATTGAATTGTGTTCTGGATGAGGGTTCTACATCATGCTCGAAGCTAACGACCGAGCCGAGCGGAACTAAATCGCCAGAGTCGGCGCGGATGAAATAATCGTTGAGCGCCGTTGCTGTTTGGCGCGCGTAGCGCTCAACCTGGGGAATAACCTCATACGAGCGCCCCTCCATGTTGAAACGACTAATAAACCCGCCGCCAAGCATACCGCCAAGCGCCTGACCAATTTCCTGCATCGACAAACCGAGATCGGCTACGCGTTCGCGGTCGACCTTTACTCGGGTGACGGGCTTATCGATGTCGATCGATTTCTGCACGAATGTGAAGTTGCCACTCTGCATGGCAGCCCCTACGAATTCATCTGCTATTTGATCGAGTTGAGTAAAATCACTGCCCGAAGTTAGCACAAACTGAAAGGGTAGACCGCCACTCGAACCAGGCAAGGATGGAATTGGGAATAAAGCTGTTTTCAAACCAGTAATCCCTGCCACAGAAGCCTGCAGTTGAGGCATGATATCAAACTGCGATATATCTCGTTCGCTCCAAGGCTTCATTTTGAAACCGCCAAACACCGCATTGGGACTCGTCATACCAACCAGCATGAACGTCTCGTCGTAACCTGGTACCTGCTCGAAGGCTGTCTGCATTTCTGTGCCATACTTCTGCAGGTATTCGAGTGTGGCTGTCTGCGGTCCTTTACCCTGAAACAAAATGATGCCACGGTCCTCAGTCGGTGCAAGCTCTTTCTGGCTTAGCATCATCATAAAAAAGATCGACACTAGTACGACTACCGCAAACATAATTACAGGTGAGACGGCCTTGACCATGATAGCCAGCGAGCGCTGATAAGTATTGGCGAGTCGGTCGAACAAACTTTCAATTGCACTCTCGAAGCGGGTCGACTGTCCATGTGGTTTGAGAACCTTACTGGCCAGCATAGGCGATAACGTCAAGGCAATGATGCCTGAAATGACGACGGCACCAGCAAGCGTGAAAGCAAACTCGGTAAAAAGCGAACCAACCAGCCCACCCATGAAACCAATAGGCGCGTAGACTGCAACCAAGGTTATCGTCATGGCGATAACTGGATTAGCCATTTCTCGAGCACCGATCAACGCCGCGTCCTTCTTTGATTTACCATCAACGATATGCCGGTGTATGTTCTCGACTATGATAATAGCATCGTCGACGACCAAGCCTATTGCCAGCACAAGTGAGAGCAGCGTAAGCAAATTGAGCGAGAAACCCAGCACCAGCATGATGAAGGCTCCACCGATGAGCGAGAGCGGTACCGCTATTGAGGGAATGATTGCCGCTCGCAGAGATCCTAGGCATAGAAACACGATGACAAGAACGATACCCACTGCCTCGATAAGCGTCTTGATCACCTCATTAATTGAATCATCAATAAATGCTGATGCATCGTAGGGGAGTTCGACCTGCAGACCCGAGGGCAGCTGAGACTTTATATCCGGCAGGAGTTCCTTAACACGTTCAGCCACAGACAGTGGATTAGAACCCGGAGATAGATTAATGGCTACGTAGGTTGAGGGTTTACCCTTATACAGTGCTATGTTCTCGTAGGTTTGTGATCCGAGCTCTACCATGGCGATATCCTTGAGACGAACGATACTATCTTCGGTCGATTTAATTATCAGATTCTCGAACTGTTTGGTGTTTCCAACGTCAGTATTCGTAGTGAGATTGATCTTGATGAATTCATCTTTGGTTTGCCCAACTGCTGAAATATAGTTGTTCTGACGCAGGGTTTGAGCAATATCTGTCGAGGTGAGATTAACCGCTGCAAGTCTTTGAGGATCGAGCCAGACTCTCAGCGCAAAGCGACGCCCCAGCAGTTCGGCCTTGGCTACACCGGATAGGGCTTGTAGTTTTGGCTGTACTTCTCGGGCAAGATAATCTGAGATCTGTGGGACTTTCATGGTATCGCTAAAGAAAGCGATGTACATGAGCGCACGACCTTCTCCCGTCGTCGAGTTGATAACAGGGTCCTGAGCCTCGTCAGGTAACTCGTTACGCTGACTGGCAACTTTAGATTGAATCTCCGCAAGTGCGTCATTAGCATCGTAGTTGAGTTCCATCTGTGCTTCGATGGTTGAAAAACCTTGTATGCTCGATGAGCTCAGAAAGTCTATGCCCTTTGCTTCGGCAATAGCCTGCTGCAAAGGTTGGGTAATGAATCCCTGGATCAATTCACTGCTGGCGCCTGGATATGCAGTAGTAACGGTGACTTTAGTGTTTTCCAATACAGGGTATTCGCGGATCTCCATCTCCATAATAGAGCGAATCCCAACCAGTAATATTAGTAGACTAACAACAATGGACAGCACTGGCCGTTGTATAAAAATGTCTGTAAAACGCATGTTTATTTAACTCCTGTACTGTCTGCAATCTTGTCATCTTGCTTTATTTTCACTCGCTGACCAGCCCTCAAGCGCAGCAAACCAGAGGCAATGATACGTTCACCGGGTTCTAACCCTTTGTTAATTTCAGTCATGCCATCCCGTGTAACGCCGGTTTCCAATGTCCGCTGCTCAGTGACCAGCTGGCCTTTTTCATTTTTAGTTAATGCATAGGCGAAATCGCCGTAGGTGTTGAAAGACAGTGCTATGTTTGGAATTGCAATGACCTGCCTTTCACCCTTTGCCATGGTTCTAATGGTAGCGAACATACCCGGTTTGAGGCTTTGTTGGGGGTTTAGAAGTTGGGCGCGCAGCTTAACTGTGCGTGTCTCTGGCGTGATAGAGCTATTAATTGCGGTAATTGTTCCCTTGAATACCTCTGAGCCAGTTGCCGCCACAGTGACTTCAACGAGATCACCAATATCAACGCTGGCCAGTTCCTGTTCAGACAGAGTATATTCGACCAGAATTGGATTAAGCATATTGATTTCAACGACAGGTGTACCCACAGATAAATATTCACCTATATCCGCTAGACGTAGCCCTACTATGCCGTCGAAGGGAGCCGTGAGTATTTTTTTACCAAACTGGGCCTCGGCTTCTTTTACTCGTGCTCTGGCTACATCCAGCGCAGCCTTTGTTTCATCTAAGGCGAACTGTGACACAGCCCGTTTGGAAATCAAGTCTGAGTTATGTTGAAATGCTTTCGAAGCAAGCTGTGCCTCAGCTAGACGTGTTGTAAGAGCGGCTTGCTCTATATCGCTGTTTAGGCGGATCAGGATATCGCCTTTTTTGACGGATTGACCCGATTTGAACAAAACTTTTGTCACTACACCGGGCAATTCATTGGCTATCATGACGCCGTTGATAGCTCTGATGCCACCGATTGATTGGATACTCGGTTGCCAAGATACTCTAGCGACCTCTGTAGTTTCAACGACAGTTGCGGGGCGTGGCTGAGAGAATTTGGCCTGCATTTGGTTAATTTGATAGAACTTGTAGCCGAAGATGCTGCCGATGACGACAAGGAGCAGAACGATAGCAATTGCGAAGCGTGAGAAAGTGCCCATCCAATCTGTATCCTTTTTAGTTAATATATAATAAGTAAATAACGTTAATAATCTGACCATTTAATTTCAAAAACTTGGTAGTTTGAAACGCTCAATCTACTTATTTGAAGCTCTCAACATCCACGATGTTTTTTCATGTATTCGCATTCGATCAGATACAAGAGATACCGTTGATTCGTCGTCTGATTGATGGGCCACTTTTAAAACATCGCGAGCAGTCTGTATAATTTTTTCGTGACCAACGAGTAATACTTCCATCATTTCCGTTGCATTGGGAACACCATCTACCTCATGGATTGAACTTAACTTGGAAAATTCTTTATAAGTGCCTGGCGCAGCAACATCGAGAGTTCGAACACGTTCGGCTATATCGTCTACAGCAATGGCCAATTCCATATACTGCTCTTCAAACATCAAGTGCAGCTCCCTAAACCTCACCCCAGTCACATTCCAGTGAAAGTTATGCGTCTGTAAATAAAGCGTATAAGTATCGGCTAATAACTTCTTTAACCCTTCAGCGATTTCGCTTCTATCTTTTTTATCAATGCCAATATTAATGTTGCTCATATTAAATTTCCTTTTAGTTTATTAATGGATATATTCATACTGATTTTTCTGAACGCTGAATGCTGAATTTAAAAATCCAGCTAGCACTTATTCCTTACATGTATTAATTTTTATATTGTATAGCGTAGGTGATTGATCGTTGTCCCAGTAATAAAGCTCAACGTCGTTCCTTAAACCAAGACGAAATGACATGGTCGAGTATTAATATTCTTTACTGAAATAAAAGCAGAGTAAGAAAAGTATTTTCCCGTAACACCAAGCAACACTTTACTCCATTACGGACTTAAGCTCTGTGCGATATCGAACCAACAATAATGGCTAGTGGATTAACATGAGGAATGGAGATATTGAATAAAGATTTATTAATCGCAATAAGAATAGATTCATCACCGTAACCTACTGCGAATAGACCTTAGCTGGGTGGTCGCTTAATCCTGTTGGCTTGGTCGTTCACTCATTTAATCAGGCTTAATTTTTTGCCAAAATGAAATGTAAAAAACAATATAAACTCCATCAAGTTAGCTTCGCACCGAAAGTATTATCTGTTGTCACTCATTAGCACTTTTATCAGTTATGACAAATAAACCGAAACATTAGGGGAATAAATCATCAACTTTTCAGTTGATGATTTATAAATATTTTGAATTTTTGTTTAAACATAACATTCAAAAATAGTTAGTTATCTTCATCTAAAGTCATCAGCGACGTGTTACCACCAGATGCGGTAGTATCAATGCTAACGGCTTTTTCTGTTAATAAACGTTGAATGAGATTATCAAAATATTCTGAACTGATCATTGGTAAAATTGCCCCTTGACGTTCGGCTAATCTGTCACTGATATAATTTTTTCGGCCGCAGTGACTATCAACAACGACTCCTGATAACGCAGGATGCGCCAACAAAGTGGTTAAATGACATAAGCGGGTAATTTGAAACACATTCTCATCTGCGCCTGTTGTAACGAACTTATCTCTAATGGCTAACGCTTGATCATAAAATAAATCAGAAACGACCGAGATAACGGTATTTCCGGTTGTCAAAGCCGTTACAATTGAGAGTATCCAAAAGTGAAAAGTCACATTTTCATCAGCAAAGCAGATGATATTACCGCGATTTTCCAAATAGAGTATATTAGACTCACCTGTCGGACCTGGAAGCGTTGTTGGCTTTTGCAGATGCTTTTCAACACACACTAATTGTGAATTAGCCGCTGTCAAAGTACTATTTAAGTCATCGGCTAAATCATCAACAATATCGATATCAGCCATTTCGGCTAACATTTGACTCACAAAAGAAATACGCTGATCTAACTCGGTCAAGCGCCAGGTTTTTTCTGCTATATCCGCCCTATCCATCATTAATTCTGCTTCTGCTTTCGATCTCGAATCGCTCACTAAAGCATCAACTTGCGATGGTAATAAGTTAAATTTATCGGCATCGGGAGTGGCTTTCTCTTTCACTAGACGTGTTAAATAATATGGCCCACCCGCTTTTGGCCCTGTACCTGAAAGACCACGCCCCCCAAAAGGTTGCACCCCCACAATAGCGCCAATCATATTGCGATTTACATATACATTACCTGCACGCGATAGTGTCGCCAAATGAAAAGCTCGCTGTTCAATCCGCGTATGAATACCCATCGTTAAACCGAAACCGGTGCCATTAATATCATCAATGACTTTTTCTATTTCATCGCCTTTAAAACGAATAATATGGACACAGGGACCAAATACTTCATGCTTGAGCACACTAATATTGTCTATTTCATAAAGTCGCGGCGCAAAAAAGAAATGTTCGTTTTCTGCTATTTCATTTGTCTCATTAGATATCGCGCATTGGTACAATAATTGACCATGAGTTTTCATATAGTCACTGTGAGCATTGAGTGAATCTAGCGCTTTTTGATCAATGACGGGACCTACATCAGTGCTGAGTTTTTCTGGATTACCCACATGCAATTCTGCTAATGCGCCTTTAAGCATTGTAATAACAGTATCGGCAATATCTTCTTGCAAAAATAATACCCTGAGCGCAGAACAACGCTGACCTGCAGACTGAAATCCTGAAGAAATAACATCATCAACCACTTGCTCAGGCAAAGCTGTGGAGTCAACTATCATACAGTTTTGACCGCCTGTTTCAGCAATAAAAGGGACTTTTGCGCCGTCTCTATCAGCCAACGTTGGCGAAATAATAGTCGCTGTTTTAATCGAACCCGTAAAAATAACCGTTTGAATATGTGCATTAGGAATAATAATACTGCCCACTTCACTGCCCTTGGCAATAACCGCTTGTACAACGCCATGAGGTAATCCAGCAGACGTCATTAGTTCAATAGCGCGCAATGCAATTAAACTTGTTTGCTCGGCTGGTTTTGCCAGCACCGTATTACCAGTAGAAATGGCAGCTGTCACTTGCCCTATAAATATCGCTAACGGGAAGTTCCAAGGGCTGATACATAACACCACACCACGGGCTTCTAAACGATCATCTTCTGCAAGCTCAATCGCTTGTTGTGCATAATAACGACAAAAATCAACAGCCTCTCTGACTTCATCTATACCATCTTGAGTCGTTTTTCCCGCTTCTTTGATGCATAAGGCAATGAGCTCGTCCCTATGATGTTCAAGAATATCGGCGATACTGCATAATAAGGCTGCGCGTTCAGATACAGGCTTTTGTGACCATGAGGCAAATGCAGTTTGAGCCGTATCGATCATCGCGAGCATGTCATCTTTGCTATGATGGCGCTGGAAACCAATGATTTCACTTTGCTTTGCTGGGTTTCTAATGGCTACAGCCCCCTCTGGCGTATCACTTTCAGAAAACTGGTTATTTTCAACCCAATTATCTAGTGATGTTTTTAGCGGGGTTACCATATTTATGTCGGTTAAATCTAAGCCCTTGGAATTATCTCGACCAACACCATTTTCATCATGGTACAAGGCAATAGGTTTGATAATCTGGCCGTTATATTTGTCTGTTAAGCGATGCATTTTTTTAACCGGGTCTTCAAGTAAAGATTCGACCGGTTGAGACTCATCAATAATGGCATTAACAAAAGAAGAATTAGCGCCATTTTCTAACAAACGACGGACTAAATAGGCTAGTAGCTCTTTATGAGGACCAACCGGTGCGTAGACGCGAGATTGAACATTTTCACTGGCAACAACTTGATCATATAAAGAACCACCCATGCCATATAGACATTGAAATTCAAAACTTGTTTTGTCATTGCCCGCCAGTTCAAGAATAGTCGTCACTGTGTAAGCATTATGTGTCGCAAACTGTGGATAGAGAGTATCTCTATATTCTAATAATTTTTTTGCACAGGCGAGGTAAGAAACATCAGTGGAAGCCTTGCGAGTGAATACCGGAAAATGCTCATAGCCACCTTTTTGAGTGTTTTTAATCTGAGTATCCCAATAAGCACCTTTAACTAAACGCACCATCATTTTTCGGCCAACACGAACGGTTAACTCATGTAACCAATCAATGATAAAAATAGCCCGTTTTTGATAAGCTTGTAGAGCCATCGAAAAGCCATTCCAACCCGCTAATTCGTCATCACTAAATACCGCCTCAATAACATCAAGGGACAAATCTAATCGCTCAGATTCTTCCGCATCAACCGTTAAACCAATATTGTATTTTTTAGCTTGCAAACAAAGCGCTTTAAGTTTGGGAACAGCTTCAGTCATTACTCGTTGTCTTTGCGCAAATTCGTAACGAGGATGAATAGCAGAAAGCTTAACTGAGATACCAGGAACTCTACGAGGATCGTTCTTACCTGACGCGAGTGAAACCGCGCCAATAGCATCTATGGCAACTTGATAAGCTTTAAAATATTTATCAGCATCACCCATGGTGCGCGCACCCTCACCTAGCATATCGTAAGAATATACGAAGCCTTGCCGATCTTGTTTGGTAGCATGCTCTGTTGCAGCTTGAATCGTTTCGCCCATAACAAACTGCTCACCCATAATTTGCATGGCATAGTTCATTGCTTTACGAATGACAGGCTCACCTAAACGACCAATAATCTTTTTCAATAAATCAAAACTATCTTTTTCGCGTTCATCAGCATAATCAACCATAGTGCCGGTAACTAATAACCCCCACGATGAGGCATTAACAAACAGTGAATCACTGCTGCCCAAATGACTTCGCCACTCACCTTGAGAAATTTTGTCGCTAATGAGGGCATCTTGAGTGTGCTTATCTGGTACACGTAATAAGGCCTCAGCCAAACACATCAACACCACACCTTCTTCACTGGATAATGTGTATTCTGCGAGTAAGGCATCTACAGCACCGTTACCTGATTCGTCTCTACGTATTTTTAATGATATTTTACGTGCCTTTTCCCACGCTCTGCTGGCAGCTTCATCGTTAACGTCTGCTAACGGTAAAATATGCTCTACCGCAACACTTTCATCAATACGATAGAACTCGCGAATTTTCTGACGAATAGGAGAGTCCGTAATGTTCGAATTATTAAAAAGCATGTGCTTCACCTCAGCATGAATAAATTGTATTTTGCAATGACTGGAGACATTTGATATCTAAGAGATACCTAAGATTTGATAACTAACGAGTAAATTATACTGCTCTTTAGTTTTAGACTCTGTGCGTTAGCGTACTTTCTATAAAACACGGTTAACAGTGGTTCCAACTCTTAACATTAACTCATACTTTCAAAAACTTATCAGGCTATATGCCGTTGATAAACTATCGTTTGGTTTTGCCAATATCGCTGAGTTTAAGTGGAGTGTTACCTACGTTGAGGTAATACAACCCATAAATTCGGCCTAGATTTGTTGAAAGGTTGCATTATCTGTATATGGCTTGATATGAATTGGCCGTTGTCACCAACTTTAACGTTATTTTGGTAGCTAAAATAACGCATAAAGTTAGTCATTAAAAAGGCTCTGCTTACCACAGGAGTGCATTCTGAAAAGTTTCTAGTACTAAATCACTCAGTATGACGTTATGTGATTTTTTGTTTGTGAGACATTTATGCTACAAATCGTCAATTTGTTTCATGTTACGTGCCAGTAATCGCCCCTCGGCCTCTTGAACCGACAATATATTATCAAGAAATTCCGTCACCGAAGGTGCACAGCTGCATTTTTGCAGATACTCAAATAGTCCGACGATATTTTTATGATATTCAAGAGTGACAATTGCTATTTCATCCGTATCCATCTTCTCAAACGGATGCTCACCTTCAGTGTGAATAGAAATAGTGAATTTTTCGTAGTAATGCCGACTATACGTGTTGAGTGCACTGCTATTACCATTGTCTTCAAACTTTTTCATTACCTGCGCCATTTTTTTTTCGTGCTCTGAAATGTACTTAAGCAGCAAACCAACTCTTACACTATCGCTTTTTTGTGCACAATTGGCGGCAAAATAATGCAGTTCTTGGTGCATGTTTTTAGTCCATTGCATAACATCGTGAAGTGTTTCTATTTGCATATTATCCTCAAAATTAAAGCTTTTAGGTCACTCTGGGTGGAAAGTGAATCGCCTGCCTAGCATAAAAATAAAAAAATGGTAAAAAATATCACCATTTGTGGCGTAAATTGCAATCGCTTTTAACTCATTTAGTCTATGCAACATTATGTATTTACTACATAATTTAAAATTAGTAACCACGATTTAACTCATGATGTTGATAGTCATAATACGTGTATTTTACTTTTTACTCTGTTCGTTGCCGCACTGAACTTGACATAAATATCTGTCTAATCAAGATATTCACAAACCTTACTGAAAAGAAGTATGACCAACATAGAGCAATTAGAATTATCGGCCCACCGTGGCGATATCATCAAAGAGGTCAACAGGCTCATTGAAAAATATCGTGCTATTTTTTAGATGGAACGTATCTGAAATAGATAAACGCTGGGCAGAAAAATACTTATAGAAAGACGTTGTGTTGCACTCTGATAATGGTGATCCCATGAAATACCTGACGATGCGAGCGAGGATGTACAATTTAGTGGGTGTGACCAAATGAAGTCATCCAAGGATGAGTAATGATAATCCGTACTCAGAATCTACTGTTTAAAACGGTAAAATATCATCTGCGTTGGCCTAGTGATGGTTTTATATCGTTAGATGAAGCGCGTACATGAGTAAATGAATTTGTTTATGGGTACGACAACGAACATTGCCATAGCAGGATTAAGTTTGTGACACCTAATCAGAGACATGATGGTCTTGATGTTAGGATATTGGCGAAGCGAAAAGTGTGCTATCAGACAACAGAAATGAACATCTAGAGCAATGAACAAAAAGAACAGAAACTGTCAGCCATAGGCTGTGGAGTTAAATTAAGAGCAACACAAAGAAGCTGTTTAACCATTTAAGCGACAACTGTCATGAAAAAAACCGCTTAGATAAACCTGTACACCAGTATTCTAAGACGCAGTACTAGTATGTTGATTCTAGGTGCCATCTATCATTATCGTTGAATCAAACCGCTAGCGAAGTTAGTTAGTTATTTATTGTTTAATAGCCTTAAACCAGATGTAACGAGGATTTACTACATTCTTTTATATAGAGTGTCTTCATTGATCTGGTGTAATTTATTTTCAAGCTATTGAATAAATGATGTATCAACGATGGTATTCACCAGCCCTTTCTGGTTGATAAAAAATTTCATTAATGGTTATTTTTATTAACCCACCACCAGGCTTTGGCCATTCAATTTGATCTCCCTGAGCCAACCCAAGTAACGCGCTCCCAACTGGCGCCAGAATAGAGATTTTATCGCCATTCAAATCAAGATCTTTGGGATAAACAAGCGTCATTAAAAACTCATCTCGAGACGACTCGACAGTAAATTTAACCGTTGAGTTCATGGTGACAATTGTAGTGGGTATTTCTGTTGGATCCACGATTGTTGCTCGAGCGAGTTCCTCTTCAAGCTCACTTATACCTACCATTTTCTTTGTAGGTAAGGACTCGATGAGTTTAAATAGTCTCTGCGCATCAAGTGATGAGATCGTTATTTCAGGTCTGTTATTCATTTTTTCCTCAAAAATTCTAATAATTCATGCTTTAAGTATTTTACCTAACGATCAAACTTTGAATAATAGAAGGTTTAATGAGGTAAAATAACATTATTAATGTAGTGATATTAATTTTAAAAATCACACACGCGATTGCAAATATTATCCCTAGTTTATTAAAAATAACTTAATATCTGAGTATCTTCGCCTAAAAACAGGTGACATACAAGCCACTACAAAGTGAATATCCACGACTATATTTACAACCAATAAATATATTACGCTAAAGGTGAATTTATAAGACGAAAACACATAAAATCAACAAAAAACTAATAAGCTGTACAGTGCCTTAAAGGACGGGAGTATTACAGAGAACATTAATTTCTTAATCTGATATATTTATTATATTCAAAGTTTAATGAATACTTATGATCAAGCCTATTTAGATATTAATGCATTAAACATGATCTCTTGAGCCTTATCTTGTATAGAATTGAGTAACAATTTCTCTGATTTTACCTGAACTTTTTGCCCGTTAATTATTGTAAATTCATCCAAATAGTTAACTAGCTGTTTAACAATACCAATGTAATTTTCAGGTATCCTTATAGCCACTTTTTGGGTCGCTTAGCTATTCGTGCTCTAGCGCCACCAACTCCAACTTGATGTGACTTAATCTCACCATTATTTGCTGTCATTTCTAGACTCCTTCACTATCTTTTCATAGAGAAAGTTAACATCATTATCCATTTTAAAAATCACTACCACAAAGTAAATTAACAAACAATAACATATAGTTATTAAAACCAAATTGTCTATAACGTTAATGTAAAAAGATTCTGTATGTTAAAAAAATAAAATAGGCTGAACATAAAAATCATCTTCAGCCTATTTATAAAAACATTCTACGTTATTGTTCCTAGCCCTCACAAAAAGCAGTTATTACTGACATTTATGTACAAAGTGTTCAGTTAATTAAAGGAGGTAAAGTATTTCGTATCCAGTTTACTAGCCTTTTTTCTTTCTAATCTTGGCTACCTCTGTAACATTTGATTCTTTTTTTAACTTACGCTTTTCTTTTAGCGACAACAATGGTTTTTTCATTTCATGCTTAGACATATCATTACCTTATAAATAAAAAATTAATAACGTTTATTTAATGCAATAAACTCATTTTTGAAATAAATAATCCACCGCCCTCCTTTTAGAACTTTTTGGGTTTATTTTTATAGTATTAAAATTAAATTAATTACAGCATTTTAAAAACAAATAATTATTTACATATAGATAAAACAAAGATTGGGTTACTCCTATTGATTAAAAATAGTTTAACGAAATCTAAGCCTCAACATATAAATGCAAGCTGTTTTTTAAATGTTAATTTTAATTGTATATTCTGTAAAAACAGATGGGCGCAATGACACGCCCGCTTAATCGGGGAATTTTAGGGCGAAGCTCCCTAAAAAAATAATTGAATAAAATGTGAATATTGATGTTTTCATAAAGCCAATATAGCAGCTTAAATAATAACTTCAAGTATACGTTAGCGGTAAATCTGAATAATCTACGATTATCGTTTCTAATTTATGGATTTAATTGTGAATACGGTCGACTTTAGTGTTGTGTCTTAAGTTAATTAACCAATATTGACTGCTGTTACAACCTAATACTGCAGCCTATTGCGTAGTTTTTGCCCTCCAATCAACCTAAGTCTACTGGAGGGCAAAAGATGACTTATCTACTTATTTCTTGGTTAACTTATATAACTTTGTCCAGCATAGATGATGAAGTGTCGTAATGCTAAAACACCCGTCAAACTGCAGCAGGCAACTGATATCATGATGGCTTTAGTGTGACGAGCATTGGCAGGTAAAAACATAGACAGAATGGGAACGATAAACCCGATTCCGACTACGCCTATCCAAAACACGCTAGCCCAAATGTCGGTACTTAATGATGCTAATGCTTCAGCAGCTGCGCCTCCTGTGAAATAAAGAGTACTAAACAGCATCACTAAAAACATCATTTCAGACACGATTACTGGTAAATCTAGGCTGTGCATTTTTGCCACATCGTTATCATGGGGGCTGCTATTAAAACAGGTTAACGCAACGATTAAGTTACCCGCAGCTCCCGCTGATAAACCAGACGCTAAGAACAATGCAGGTAATACTGCAGTATTGAGCATTGGGTAGGCATTCATGGCCGAGATTAAAAAGCCCGTATACGCACCAACTCCTATAGCAAGTACAAACAGTAGGATTTCAATTACTTTACGCATTGGCAATAGCATATGCCCTATTGGGGCTAAAAATCCTAACTTCCACTTTGGTAAATCATCTCGCAATACAATCAATGCATAAGCAATACCTAACGGTGAATAAGCTAGTAAGGCCAACACACCAATCGCCATTACAGATGTAAAGTTATAATTGACTAAGATGAGCCAGAAATGAAATGGTTTGGTTAAATCAAACACTAAACAGGCCAAACCTAAGCTTATGGCTACTGGCCCGATAATGGCAGAGGCTTTTAATATCGAAGTTTCAATATTCCCCCCTTTACTATACCAACGCATACCAATACCAATGAGTACGCTACCTGCCGATAAACCGGCCATAAATAAATAAACGGCGATAACCCAGTTCCATGTCACTGGATCATATTGCGCCATGTCGCCCCATATATTGTTCATGACTCTATCCCTCCTCGTTTAGTCGGAACACGGTACACTCGTGGTTTGGTACCTAAATGCGTTTTGTCTTGATAGGTTATTTTTGTATTCAGTAATTGAGCAACCTCACTTTTACTGTCGTTAGCATCGCCAAAATACAATGCATCTGTTGGGCATGCTGTAACACAAGCGGGTTGTTCACCTCTGGCTAGGCGAGTGTCTTTACAGAAATTACATTTGTCTGCAGCCTTGGTTATGGGATTCATAAAGCGCACTTTGTATGGACATGCCGCAACACAATACATACAGCCAACGCACTTATCGTTATGAATAGACACTAAGCCATTTTCGTCTATGTAAGCGGCACCTGTAGGGCAAACACTGACACAAGGTGCGTCTTCGCATTGCTGACAGGACACGCGGTGATATTTAAAATGTAAGTTTGGTGCTTCACCAAAAGGACCTTCCACCCTAACTTGCAGGCGTGTTACCCCTTCAGGGACTTCGTTTTCACTGCGACAAGCTATATTGCAAGCTTGGCAGCCGATGCATTTGTTTTCATCATGCACCATGACATATCGTTTGCTCATAGGAGACTCCAAATCAATTAGTTACCGGCTAAATTTTTACCAACTTGACACCTGTGGTGTGTAAATTCATGCCACAGATGGGAGCGATGACATTAGGAAGTAGGTTGCCGCAATGGATACCTTTTCCTGTTGCTCGCACCAGTTCTTTGTTTTTGGAGCCAAAGCCCATGTATGCAAACACAGTATCTTGACGAATCCCCGGGGTGACCAAAGCGGTTCCTTCTTCGGTGCCAACACTGCTGGTTAATTGAATTGCATCGCCACTATGGATATTTAATCGTCCGGCGGTTAATGGATGGATCCAAACTGCGTTGTTAGACATAAGGTTGGAGAGCATAGGAATATTATGGGTGGCGCCGTTGGTGTGTACGGCAACTTTGCCTTGAATAAAATATAATTCATCGGCTTGCTTTAGTTGGACATGACGATGCTTAATCACGCCTCGTCCTGGAGCCATATCTTCGACTTGTGGTGAGGTTAATTCAATTTTCCCACTGGGTGTTTTGAAGTGCATAGCTGTAGCATACGTTCCATCGGCATCTACGTTTCTTGCGTTGGGATAAGTCTTAACGAACTCGTCAACCATTTCAGGTTCACGTAGCATCAAAGGCTTGCCGTAGCTTACGAAGCCTATTTTTTTAATGTGTTCTAACAAGGCGTGATCACGATTAACCTGCATTAATTGCAACGTTTCTATGTTGTCCCAAGGATAATACTTGTCCAGCCCTAACGCCTTACCAAGATCTTTGAATATTTGCCAACTAGGACGGGTGTTACCGATGGTTTCAACTACACGTTGACGCACATAATAAGCAGGATTTTTACCTGACTTATCAGCAATTTCCTCATCACGTTCAAGGTAGGTTGACTCTGGTAAAATAATGTCAGCATACGCTGCTGTTTCACTGATATACAGGTCACAGCACACCACTAAATCTAATGCTTTAAGCGTTTGCTCTACTTTCGCCCGGTCTGTTAAGGTTTGCATTGGGTTAGTACGGCTCATCACCCATGCTTTTAGCTGATAAGGCTTAGCCTCTAAAGTTGCATCTATTATGGTTTGATAAATACCACCTGAAGACCACATCAACTTGTATTGTTTATCTACTTGGTCAATACGAATAGCAGAGATTTTAGGCATGCCTTCAACACCAGGCGTCACTAATTCTGGGGCAACTTTCTCACCGGCAAATTTATTGTATCCAGGTGCTTTCTGGCCCATGTATATGCCACCTTTGCGTTCAATATTACCAATCAAAATATTGACAGCATATATTGCACGACGCATATCGAACTCTTCGGGAGTAAAGGTGGCACGATGACCGAAGTCAACAACAGCATGTGGCGCTTTGCTTGCAAATTCATGAGCAATTCGTCGAATGGCACTGGCAGAAACATCTGAAATAGTTTCTGCCCACTCTGGGGTATATTTTTTTACCTCTGCAGCAAATTCTTCAAAACCAACAACATATTTTTCGATAAAATCATGGTCGTATAAATGGTCATAAATTAAAACATGACATAACGCTAGCGCAACTGACACGTCAGTGCCTGGACGAATGGCATGCCATTCATCAGCTTTGTCGGCAACAACTGAAAAACGAGGTTCAAATACGACTAACTTGGCTCCTTTATCCATTTGTGCTTGCATCATGCCTCGAGTCTCAGACATGTTTATGCCTTCATAAATATTATGACCGAAGTTAATGATGTATTTTGAATTGCTCAAATCACGCTTCATTTTGGTACCAAACATAGCCTTTGCAGCTATTTCATAGGCACCAGGACAAGTCGAAGCATGTGTGAAAGTATTAGGTGAACCAAAAGTAGCTGCCAAATGAAATAAATGGCCATCTAACGAACCTGATTTAGACGAAAAAGCGACAGTTTCTGCACCGAACTGTTGCTTAATATCCGTTAGTTTTTCGGCAATATATTGATAAGCTTCATCCCAACTGATCTCAGCCCATTTGCCTTCTCCACGCTCACCAGTTCTTTTTAATGGATTAACGATACGCTGTGAGTCATATAAAAGACTATGACCCGCACCACCGCGAGCACAAACTTTACCGCCGAATGATTTGGCTTCTTTATTACCAGTAATAAATACGTTTTTACCGTCTACAATACGGGCTTTAATAGGGCAGCGTGTAGAACACATTTCGCAGATACTGGCCACTTCAGAAGAGACACCTTTTAAAGGCTGTTTCTCTAACGCGGCTAACGAGCCAGGTAGCATACTTGCCAGAGCACAGGTTGCACTTGTAGCACCAGCCCCCATTAAAAAATGTCGCCGATTTAACTGAATCATGATTGCCCCCTTCATCTTCAACTAAGCACGAAGTTATTACGGTTAACTTAGGTTTAATGGGGCTTATTAGATAAACACAACAATAAGCTCCATCGCTAAACACAGTGTTAACCCATAAGTATTTTAAGGGTATTGTGGTAAACCACATTGATATTAATCATATGATTAATATCACGGTTTCAGCTCTCAAATACACGTTATCAGTGAGTCGTTGGTTTGATATATATTACAATATGGTTATTAAGGGAATAACAATCGACACTCTACATCCCGCTACCCAAGGTGCTTCAGTATCATCTACGCATTTAGATAAGCTAATATTGCCGCCAAACTGTGTAATCACATCGTGACAAATGGCTAAACCAAGACCTAAGCCGTTTTCTTTTGTTGTAAAAAAAGTGGTTTTGAATTCATCGGCTGAACAGCTTAAACCAGTGCCATTATCATAAATGGCCAATTTCAATGTCTGATTGACGACCTGTAAGTTAATTAAAATTCGATTTATTTGAGGAGAACAATGATGCTTTTTAGGCATAGCATCTACAGCATTTTTTAAAACATTTATCAGCACTTGGCAAAAACCTACCTTATCACCGATTATTTTTATTTCAGTATCAGCAGGTGTATAACTAAGCGTAATATTGTGACTTTTTAATTCATGTTCAAGCAATTCTATACAGGTTGTTAATTGTTCTTGTACATCAAATTCTGTGTTTTCTGCATCTTTCCTTTGAAGCAAACTTCGTATCCTATGTACAATTTCTCCAGCTCTAATTGATTGTTGCTGTATTTTCTCTAACAGCTGATATTGAATCGAATTTATTCCAATACTTTTAGCCTGCTCAATCATGCCGCCTTCGCTATATTGCGTAATGGCAGCAATAGGCTGATTTAACTCGTGAGCTAAGCCAGCACCAATCTCACCTAGGATTGCTGCACTTTGTAAACGCTCTAACTGCAGGGCTTTTATCTTTAATTGCCGTTCTGAATGTAATAAGTTTTCACTTTCTTGTCTAAACCGATATTCAAGCCATAAATGGTAGATGGTTGCCACGATAAATAGCGCTACAAAACCAAATGCCCATTGCTGGTTTAATTTAATCCACAGCCAAACTTGTAAGTATATTGGCACTTTATTTGATTCTAAATCCAAATCTTTAAACAGTTTAATGACTTTAAATTGACTAATAGGTGCTGCCCAGCCGCGATTTTGCCCAATTATCGAAACCGGATGAGTAGCACTAATCGACAGTAATGCTCTGGTGATATCCGTTCTTACGACAAGTGGAACATCATCTGATGAGGCAAATGACCAATTAGGATATAACGGTGTACTAACAGCACAATCATAACCAGCAGGCGTAACATCATTAATCACTCTAAAGTCATCAGCCTTGATGTAACCTTCTTCAATCATTTGTTCTAAAGTACAAAATGGGGTGATAGCAATATCAGCATTACTATCTCGAACTTGATAAATTAATGGCTCCAACGGAAAACCGAGAAAGGTGACTTTAGAGAAAAAATTGTAAGTTGGGAAACCTTTGTCTTGAAGAAGACCTATAGCGGCTTGATAGCCTCCTAATGCATTAGGATCACTTGCTACGACAGAATGACTCATAAGATCATCTATTGTGTAAAATTGACTATCCTTGCGAACAACGATGGTTGCACCTATTGCGAAAGTATTCCCCTGATGCTTATCACTTTTCATAGTCGCGAGCCATGAAATAGGAAAATCATCGCTCATGTTGAAGTAATGTCCAGGATTGGTAACAACAAACTGAACTTGCCCATTAAGCAGTTGCTCATTCATCCTAACAAAATTTAAAGGCACAACCTCAAAGCTGGCATTGGCAACATTTTGGCTTAAATAGTCCATTAATGGCTGCCAGCGTTCAATACTTTTAGCCACACCATAATTTGCAAGCACTGCAACTCGGTAATGTACTTCAGCATGAGCTTGAGTCGTAATGGGTTTTTCAATGACCGCATCAGGTGTTATAGGCTGCGCACTTGCTTGAGTTAAATATCCAGCAAGAGTTAATGAAAGTGCTCCAATCAGCAAAGTTTCAATTCGCATCCGTAACCTTTTAGCCATCTGACAACATTTAGTTAATCGGTACTTAGTTAATAAACAAAGTAATCCGTTTTTATGCAACAAACTCAGTGTAGTGCAACTTAATTAACAAAACAGATGCACACAGCACAAAAGCAACCGAACAACTTGATCCACAACCAACAATGATTACACTGTATTAACATTTAATAAATCGATACTACATATGATTAAAGATATTTATATGGTGGATGATGACCTAGCAATTCTTGATTCTATGCAATTTATGCTATTGCAATATGAATACAACTTACAGGTTTTCAATAGTGCCATTTCGTTTATTAACACCATTGATACTACCCAGCCAGGTTGTCTTATCGTGGACAGCAAAATGCCAGAAATTACTGGCCAAGAACTACAACAAAAATTAATTGCCGCTAACAGTCCGTTAGGCATCCTCTTTTTAACGGGTCACGGTGATCTGCCGATGGCGGTAAATGCATTTAGACAAGGTGCTTGTGATTTTTTTCAAAAACCCGTTAACGGGAAAGAACTGGTTGTTGCTATAGAAAAAGCCTTTACGTGTAGCCATAAAATGTTTGAATCTATTCTTCTGAAACAACGATATAACACCTTAACAGAACGTGAAATCCAAGTATTACATCTATTAATAGAAGGCAAAACCAACAAACAAATGGCCGACGAATTATACCTTTCTCTGCGCACTATTGAGGTACATCGTTCTAAAATCATTAAGAAACTAGCCGTACATAATGCTGCTGAATTGGCAAAGTTCAGCCCTTTATTAGCCTAGTTTTTATTAACTTATGCTGTGTTAAATTGTTTTTGCACTGCCCGTAGCCCCGATAATTTCACGCTATAATTGCAACGAAATTTTTTGTGTTATCTTTTGTATAAATACCTTCCTGGATATGAATCCCACTCTAGAATGGTACAAACGGCTATTAAGTCTGCTTTGGGCACTTCACTTTATATCGTTAGGTACTACATCTTTTCGTGACCCTCGATTGAAAACTCTCTGAACTTGATTTTATAAAGCAGTTTATTGTTAAATCCTCTCCGCAAATTACCTCTCACTCAGTCTGTTCATAATCTTTCATATATTGTCTACGTTCATTCATCCACGGTCTGAGTGCCATTAACAATTATTATCTAATATAGCTGTCATCAGCAAAGATAATTTTTTAAGTGAGCAAGCTATGACAACAAAAAACGTAGTAGACCCCAAAAGTAATGTTAAGTCTAAGGAGCTGAAAGCTCTTGGATTTATCATTTTTTTATTTTTTCCCATTATCACCGTAACCAGCATTAGTGCGTACGGTTTTGTCATTTGGATGATCCAAGCATTTGGTGGCGTTGTTGCGCACTAATCCTCAAACAAATTATGAGTCAATCTTATAAAGGATGCTGTTATGAAATGGTTTATTAATACCTGGCGGACGCTAAATCAGCCTGCCAAATATCTTACTTTAGGCACAATTAGCCTATCAGCTTTTTTAATGGGGATTATATTCTGGGGTGGTTTCAATACCGCACTGGAAATGACCAACACTGAAGAGTTCTGTATTAGCTGTCACAGTATGGAAAGCAAGCCCTACCAAGAGCTACAGCAAACTGTGCATTGGTCTAATCACTCTGGCGTTCGGGCCACTTGCCCTGATTGTCACGTGCCGCATAACTGGAGTCGTAAAATTGGTCGCAAGATTGAAGCATCACATGATATGTGGGGCTGGTTGATGCAAACCGTTAATACTGAGGAAAAATTTGAATCAAAACGTCTAGAGATGGCTAGCCGTGAGTGGAAACGCTTCGACCGTGATAACTCTTTAGCGTGTAAAAACTGCCATAACTATGACTCGATGAAATGGGATGACATGTCAAAGTTGGCGCAAAAACAAATGAAGCGTGCAGCAGAGATAGACCAGAGCTGTGTTGATTGCCATAAAGGTATTGCTCACAAACTTCCTGACATGGGCACTTCCCGTGCACCAGAACTCATTGCACAAGTCGGATCTGGCGAAACCGGTCTTGTGGTTGGTGCTCAATATTTTACCGCCTTGACTAAACCCCTTTATTTTAATCAAAAAACAGATGTTGAAGCTGGTACGTTAAACATTGCCACTAAAGTGACGGTACTTGAAACCAATGGCAGTCGTGTACAAGTTGGTATTAAAGGTTGGCGTAAAAAAATTGGTGCTGGTCGTGTTATCTATTTCGATTTTGGTCTTAACATTCTGTCGGCTCAGTTATCAAAAGATGCTGCGCTAGAAGAAGGTGTAATGAATGTCTTTCAACAAAAAGAAGACCCAATGACCGGATTAACATGGCAACGTGTTGAAGCCAAAATTTGGACCGATGCAGACTACCTAGTAAGTGATTTACAGCCACTTTGGGATTATGCCCGCACCACTTATACCAGCAGTTGTAGCGTGTGTCATACCCAACCAGCAGAAGCACACTTTGACGCTAACAGTTGGCCTGGAATGTTTAAAGGCATGATTGCATTCGTCAACATGGACCAAGACACTCAAGCGCTTGTACAAAAGTACTTACAAGAGCATTCATCTACTTTCAATAAGTCGGCGCATTAATAGGACATCATCATGAACAGAAGACATTTTCTTAAAGGCTTAGTGGCGACTTCTTATGTTGGACTAAGCAGTACATCAGTGTTGGCGCCATTCAATGCCCTTGCAGCTGCAAGCACTAAAGCAGGTGACGACTGGTTAACTACCGGTTCGCACTTTGGTGCATTCAAAATGAAACGTAAGAATGGCGTGATTGACCAGGTGATTCCATTTGAGTTGGACAAATACCCTACCGATATGATCAATGGCGTTAAAGGCTTAGTCTACAACCCATCACGGGTTCGCTACCCTATGGTACGCTTAGACTTTTTATTGAAAGGTCATAAAAGCGACACCAGTCAACGCGGTGATTTTCGCTTTGTCCGTGTCACTTGGGACAAAGCATTGACCCTGTTTAAAGATTCACTTGATGAGGTGCAAACTCAATATGGCCCATCAGGACTGCACGCGGGTCAAACTGGCTGGCGCGCCACTGGACAACTGCATTCAAGTACCAGTCACATGCAACGCGCTGTTGGTATGCACGGTAATTTTGTCAAAAAAATTGGTGACTACTCAACGGGTGCTGGCCAGACTATTTTGCCTTATATTTTAGGTTCTACTGAAGTTTATGCCCAAGGTACTTCATGGCCGTTAATCCTTGAGCAATCTAAAACCATCATTTTGTGGTCAAATGATCCCTATAAAAACCTGCAAGTGGGTTGGAATGCCGAAACCCATGAATCGTTCGCTTATCTAGCGGAGCTTAAAGAAAAAGTAAAACAAGGTAAGATCCGAGTGATCAGTATCGACCCAGTGGTCACTAAAACCCAAAAATACTTAGGCTGTGAGCAACTTTACGTCAACCCACAAACTGACGTTGCGTTAATGCTAGGTATTGCCCATGAAATGATCACCAGTAAGTTACACGATGAAAAATTTATTGAGGGCTACAGCTTAGGGTTTGACAGATTCGTACCTTATATTTTAGGCGAGTCAGATAACGTAGCTAAAACACCAGAGTGGGCCAGTAAAATTACTGGTGTTAGCCCTGAAATTATACGTGATTTAGCTAAAGTGATGACCAAAGGTCGTACTCAAATCATGATGGGTTGGTGTATTCAACGTCAACAACACGGTGAACAACCTTATTGGATGGCAGCTGTACTTGCCACTATGATTGGCCAAATTGGTTTACCTGGTGGTGGTATCAGCTATGGCCATCATTACTCAAGTATTGGCGTTCCTTCATCGGGCGCAGCTGCACCGGGCGCGTTTCCTCGTAATCTTGATGAAGGCCAAAAGCCATTATTCGACAGTAATGATTTTAAAGGCGCGAGTAGCACCATTCCGATTGCACGTTGGATTGATGCCATTTTAGAACCGGGTAAAACCATCGATGCCAACGGGGCTAAGGTCACTTATCCTGATATTAAGATGATGGTATTTTCAGGTAATAATCCATGGAGTCATCACCAAGATAGAAATAAGATGAAGCAAGCATTTCAAAAGCTTGAATGTGTGGTCACTGTCGACATTAACTGGACAGCAACGTGCCGTTTCTCAGACATCGTTTTACCTGCTTGTACTACATTTGAACGTAATGACATTGACGTTTATGGCAGCTACGCTAACCGTGGTGTTTTAGCGATGCAAAAAATGGTTGAACCATTATTTGATAGCTTGTCTGATTTTGATATCTTTACCCGCTTTGCCAAAATAATGGGTAAAGAGACAGAATATACCCGTGGCATGTCTGAATTTGACTGGATTAAGAAACTTTATAACGACTGTAAAGCCGATAATGCCGGTAAGTTCGATATGCCAAATTTCGACACGTTCTGGAAACAAGGTTATGTACATTTTGGTGAAGGCCTACCTTGGACTCGCCATGCCGACTTTAGGGATGATCCTGAAATGAATCCATTGGGTACACCATCGGGCTTGATTGAAATTTTCAGCCGTAAAATCGCCCAATTCAATTACGATGACTGTCCTGGCCATCCTACTTGGATAGAAAAGTCAGAGCGCAGCCATGGTGGTCCTGGTTCAGATAAATACCCAATGTGGATGCAATCTTGCCACCCAGATAAACGCTTACATTCACAAATGTGTGAGTCGCAGCAATATCGGGAAACCTATACGGTACAAGGTCGTGAACCCGTGTACTTGAATCCTACCGATGCAAAACAGCGCGGCATTAAAGATGGCGATGTTGTTCGTGTGTTTAACGACCGAGGTCAACTGTTAGCGGGTGCAGTGGTATCCGACAGCTTCCCTAGTGGGGTTATCCGAATTCATGAAGGGGCTTGGTATGGCCCAGTCGGTAAAGATGGGTCTAAACAAGGCGGTAGTGAAATTGGGGCGTTGTGCAGCTATGGTGACCCAAATACGTTAACGCAAGATATTGGTACATCAAAGCTTGCCCAGGCTTGCTCCGCATACACTTGCTTGGTCGATTTCGAAAAGTATCAAGGTAAGTTACCTGACGTCAGTTCTTTTAGTGGCCCAATAGAAACGCAGCTATAACGTGTAAGCATTATCACTGTGCGCCAAGCGATTTAATTCTTGGCGCTTAAGTTAACGGCCATAATAGGCTCAGGAGATAACATAGATGAATGACAAGATATTGTATAACACGCCAATGAACCAGGGTCGTTCGATGGTGTATAAGCTGCTCTCATCACTGTTTGCAAAAGAGCTAGATCAACAGCTATTACAAGAGCTCACTGCAAGTCAGGCTCAGGCATTCTTTGCTCAATTGGCCAGTGACCCGTTATTGAGTCAAGACATTGAAACCATAAACTCAGTGCTTAATTCAACCCTTAACAGCGTCAATACTGATCATGCTTTATTAGAGCTTGCTGCCGATTATTGTGGCCTATTTTTAGTAGGTACAAAGCATAGCGCCAGCCCTTATGCCAGTTTATATCTTAACGATAATGCAGTTGCCAAGGACGACATACTCTTATTTGGTGAACAGCATCAGCAAATGCAAACATATCTAAAACAAAGCCAATTAACGGTTCAAAGTGAATTTCCTGAACCGTCTGACCATATTGCCGTTATTTTGGCTTATGTCGCTCACCAAGCGTGTGCTTGTGACGATAACACTCAGCTCAGCTTTATTAGGCAATATCTCCACGCTTGGTTACCCCGTTTTGTAGATAGGCTTACCTCTGTGGATACCGGTAAGTTTTATTCAGCCATTGCTCACCTCACTCTGGCTTGGGTTGAAAGCGATTGTGTAGGACTAAAAGGTGCTCAGTAACAGGATATCTATATCATTAACCCCCCATATAAAAACACCGAGCAAGATCGGTGTTTTTATATGTAATGTTTGAGCTTAGGATAAATAGAGTGAGGATTATACACACTCAACTATATTTTATATCCCTAATTTACAAAAGCTTAGACAGGAAGCTTCAACTCAAGTGCCTTAATAGATGCTTGCCACACTTGCTTAAGCAACAAATATGAATCATCACTAATGCCATCTTTTTCTAATTGTTTGCACAACTGACTCAACTGAATAAAGCCAATGCTGGCACCACTGCCTTTAAGTGCGTGTAACACTTTTGGCCTATCTGCAGGTAAAGCTGCCAGTGCATTGATGTGTTGTGTACTACTGACTTTAAATAGCGCTAACATCTCTTTAACAGCTTCTGTACCAAGATATTGTAAGTCTTCATTAATTTGCTTTTCATCGAGTAAAGCCAGATTGTCTTCATTACAAACAGATACTTTTTGATCTATGGTCGTTTGTGTAAAGCCTTTGTGTTTATCCATCTTGGTTAACTTATTCGTGTTGTCGCTGTTGATTGCTGACTTGTCACTCGCATCACCAATCCAATTGGCTAAAAACTTCATATTAAGCGGTTTGGCTAATACGTCATCGAAGCCTGCTGTTTGATACTCGTTTATGTCATCATGTTGAATTTGTGCCGTAAATGCGGCTATGCTGATGTCTTTTTGGGCTGCGTTAGCAATACGCTTCAACTCAAGTAATAACTCAATACCAGAGCCATCGCCTAATTGAATATCAAGCATAATGCCGTCAAACTTCAACGCACTATCGACGTTAAACAACGCTCTTGCTTGCGCACAACTATCAGCCAGTACGGAATGATGTCCAAGATATGCTAAAAACCCTTGGGCCACCATGGAATTCACTTTGTTGTCTTCGATAACGAGTACACATTTAGAATCAACTTTAGGTAACTCTGCACTGATAACCTCATACGTTTGTTCACAAATGTGTAATGGTAAACTAAAACCAAAGCTGGAACCCTCACCCACTTTACTACTCACCCGAATAGAATCATTGGCAGTGTTAGCCTCATTCATTAACGAGACTAATTCTTTACAAATAGCGAGCCCAAGTCCTGTGCCTCTGGTTCTGCCTTGATTAGGCTGTACACCATAGGCGATAAACAATTGATCCATGGCCTTTTCACTGATACCAACGCCAGTATCTGCCACTTCAAAGGTTAATTGTTTCTCGACCACATTTACCCGTAATGTAACCTCTCCTGCTGGAGTGAATTTAATGGCATTGCCGAGCAAATTAAACAACACTTGGCGCAATTTGGGGCCATCTACCGTTATCCATTTAGGTAAATTACCGCGAACTAAATATAACGAGATACCTGACAATCCCGCACCAGCTAACATGATTGCCATCACTTCATCGAGCAGCTCATTAAGCGCAACAGCCCGTGGTTCGTTAGTTAATTTACCTTGCTCCAAACGGGAAAAGTCCAAAATATCATTAAGTACATTTTGCAGTAAGGTGCCGCTGTATTGCGATAATGCCAACATTTGTTTTTGTGCTGGAGGTAATGGCGAGTGACTCAGTAAAGTCAGGGTGCCTAAAAGACCATTTAGCGGAGTACGGATTTCATGGCTCATGGTCGCTAAAAATAGCGATTTTGCCTTGTTAGCTTGTTCTGCCATCACTCTAGCCGTCGAATGCCCTTTTGCTTCAGCGTCTAGTTGACGGTTGGTTTCAGCCAGTTCGAGTGTACGTGCCTGCACGGTACTTTCAAGTGAGGCTTTATGGGCAAATAATTCTGATGCCGTTTGTTGTAATTCAGATTGCAGTGCTTGATTGTGCGCGGTTTTTTGTTTAAAAGCTTCAATGGCAGAAGCCATCGCGGTGAGTTCATCGTCTCCGTGAGGATCCAGTACCACTTCGGTATTGCCCTGACTTAATTGAGATAATGCAGCAGTTGCTTCACTTAGGCGTAAAGCGATGCCTTTATAAATAACCCGATAAACCACCAACAGCATAATGATTAACATCAAAATACCTGTCGCCCACAGCCCTGACTTAGCCCACAGTAATTGCTGTAAAAAATTACTTCGGGCATGTTCTGCCTGTAGCTGTTGTGCTTTCATTGCACTATCGACTGACTTATTCAGTTGGCCTAATTTATCCGTCAGCGTTAACAGTTGCGCATTTTGTTTTGTTAGCAATTGCGCATATTGCTGCTGCAAACTTAAGCCAACATTCACCTCCCTTAACATTATCAATTGGTGCTCAAGCTCTGTTGCCCTAACCGGATCTCGAATTAAGCCTTTAAGTAATTCTAGAGGCATTAAATCAATTTGCCCACTCGTTCCTGAACCTGTGTAAGGGCTCGGTATTTCGTTGCCGCTTTGTGAGTTATCGCGAGTAGAATTAATGGTATAAGTCGTTGGAGACAGTACTCGAGCCATACTGTTGAGTACGTTATTTAATCCGAGTTGTTGGTCTGGAGACTGTAATAACTGCCCTACTAACTCAATGTGATGGATCAATCCCAAAGCTCGATTTAAACGTTCACGGACATCCAAGTCTTGCTCTATGATGGAGTCCAAAAGTTTGGCACTTTGTTCAGCGCCAACCACTTGAGGGTAAGCTAAACTCAACTTGGCCAGAATGGTTGAATCGACCACTGCTTGTTCTGCTTCAAGTAAAACACCACTGTTACTGGCCGCTTCCGCCAGTGCGGCTCCTTTATTAATCAATTGCGCCGCCAACACTAAACGTTTACCCACTTGGCGGCCGAATACCGATAAGTCATGGATAATTTCGCCAGCTAATAAAGCTAAATGCTGATCTTTATTAACACCATGATTTTGTAGATTTAACGAATTGAGTCGTTCAATAGCAGAAAGCAAATTAGTGCTTTCCAGTGATAACTTACGCCCAAGGAAAGCGCGTTGAGCCTCTTCTTCCACTCGTTCAAGCGCTTGGGCATTGTCGAGCAAGCCATTAGAAGACTGCATCAATTGCCTTGCAGCCTCAGATGCAGGTAACGCCTCTTCATATAGATACTGGTCAGCCAGCTTTACCCAATAAAGCGAAATGCTGCCAAGGCTAACTAACATTAACAATAACAATCCGAGCAGACAGAATGCCAACATAAGGCGACCCACTAAGCTCTTGCCTGATAGTGATAAAGTGCTCACAGTCATTCCTTAAAATGTTATAATTACGAAAATTTTTTAGTGTTCTGTTTAGAAACCTTAATCGAGACAATATAATGCGCCGACTTATTTATTTGCTCATAGCTTGCTTAGGGACAATACCATTACTTGCTGAAGCAACATCCGATTCTAGCTGGACATTACAGCAGCGCACGCCCTTTAATGCCAAAATTCAAACAGTAAAATCAATACAATATAATCAACTGACCTCGGCCAAAAAGGCTTGGCGAATCTGTGCCTTAGTACCTCACCTTAAAGACGCTTATTGGATCGGCATTGATTATGGTTTGGTGTCAAAAGCCAGCCAATTAGGCATTAATTTAGAATTATTTGAAGCTGGTAGCTATTACAGAAAAGAGCAACAACTAAAACAACTTGAATACTGCCTTAATCAACCGTTCGATGCCATCTTACTCGGTGCTGTGGCCCCCAATTTACTTGATCAATATCCGGGGCTAATTAATAAACCCATCATAGCGTTAGTGAATAGACTCGATAACCCCATTATAACAACTCGTGTAGGCGTCAATTGGTATCAAATGGGCTGGAAAGCTGGCCACTTTATCGCCAAAGCTGTAAAAAATTTACCGCCATCGTCTCCAGTAACACTCGCTCTACTCACCGGCCCAGAAAGTGTTGGCGGCAGCGATTGGGTTGAGCTCGGTATTCAAGATGCTATTGCCGATAGTCCTATTGTGGTTTCGTCAATTCGTCATACCGATAATAATCGTGACCTTTATCGTGACCAACTTCATAATCTACTTAATGATCATGTTCCTAGTTATATTCTAGGCAGTGCCGTTGCTATTGAAGCAGCAATAGGAACATTGCAACATAAACGATTAGCTGGCCAAGTAAAACTTGTGAGCAGCTATTTATCGCCAGCGACCTTGCGCGGACTTTATCGCAATAAAGTGGCTTTCAGTAGTGATGATCAAGTGGTGTTACAAGGTAAATTGGCAATAGATATTGCGGTAAAACTACTGGAGGGGGCACACTCATTTGGGGATATTGGCCCACAAATACAGGCGTTAGAACAAGGAGCTGTGCAACTCAATTTGTTTAACAACAGCTTAGCCCCTGCAGACTTTTACCCCATTTATCGCGTGACGACAAAAACTAATCTTTAACCTTTGTCGCAAACAAATAGCCTTCTCCATGAACCGTTACAAACAGGTCTGCCTGTAGTTTGTTTCGTAAACGGCGAATAATGACATCAATGGTTCTATCATTTACATCTTCATTACGATGGCTTGTTTGCTGCATTAGCCGCTCACGTGATAGTACTTGCTGTGGATGCAATGCAAAGGCGGTAAGTAATTCGAACTCTGCTTTAGTCAGCTTTATCACCTCGTCACCACGACTCAGTTTTCGGCTGTTTAACTCAAGAGTATATTTATCGAACGCAATGATATCGTCACACTGTTCAAATTGTTCTACAACTTCTTGTTGTGCTTTTTTAACTAATGAAATTCGCCACAACAAATTTTTAACTCTTACCAATAGTTCTCTTAATTCAAATGGCTTAGTCACATAATCATCAGCACCCATCTCAAGGCCAACGATTTTATCAATGGTTTCATCACGACCAGTGACTAATATAATGCCAACGTCCGAACGACTTCTTAGTTCACGCGCCAAGCTCAAACCATCGGTACCGGGTAAGTTAATATCTAACATCACCAAATCGATATGTTGATTTGTAAACTGTTGCCACATCTGTTCGCCGTCTCCAGCTTCAAGTACACGATAACCATCACGCTCAAAATAACCTTTTAATCGAGCGCGGATCACGGCTTCATCGTCAACGACGAGTACCGTATTTGTTAAACCAGTATGTGCCATCATCCTATCCAGATAGTGTTGCTAATAATGGCCGTTATTATTCATAACTTTTCATATTTGCCTATAAAGATTTGTCAGGAATGAGTGACAGCTAGCAAAATAGTTTATAAAAAACGACCTGAGTCACACAATGGGAATGCGTAGAATCAGGTCCAATAATAAAAAAGATTATATTATCAATTTAGAAACTTTTGCTGATGCCAACAACCACTCGGTCATCAAAGATTTTTGTTTGAGTGCCATAGACCTTATGATCGCTATCCATGGTACTGCCATGATAACGAACATCAAAATTGATTCCGGCATAGGCTTTACTCACACCCAAATTCCAGTGCCCCCAACCTTCTGCACCATGACCATCTAAGTCTTGGTAGCCGATACTTGCTGAAACGTATAAACCATTGTCAAACTGATAACTCGGATGAACGGCATAGTTAACACCTTGCCAGCCCTCTACACCAAACCAATCATCGATTGTTGGAGTCACTTCTAACTGCACATTTGCATGACCAAATTGCTTACCGACTTTAATCCACAGTTCGGTATAATTTGAATATGAGGCACCTGGATACAGGTAAGAAAAAATCATGACGTCGTAACTGATACCACTATTGCCAAACTCGCCTGCTTTACCAATATAAGGTGCAGTAACAATTTCTAAATTGGGGTCTGCAAATTTGATATTGGATGCAAATACACCAGCATACCAACCCAGATCATTGCCCCAACCTAGGGTACCTTGTACCACTGGTACTTCTGCATCCATTGTTTCTGATTCGCCACGGAAAACATAATCTGAAGCAAAGGTTAATTTACCACTTATGGCTCCACCGAAGACATCATCGTCTGCAGCGTTGGCAAAAGAGGTCGCCGATAAAAGTAGACTGCCTAACAAAATTGACTGAGCTAATTGAGTTTTTCTAATGTTCATATTCATCACCCTAAAATATATGTTCTTATTGATAGAGTGACTATATTCAAAACTTGTGAATAGCTATTGAGTTGGATATGAACTGATCGGAAACAAATATGAAAAAATATGAACACTAAGATTTAACATGACCTCAAGCATTGTGTATCGCTCTATTAAACATGAATGATCGATTTTTATAATCAAAAGTGTCCATATGCACAGCTGGATTTCGATGTGCTTCACTAGGTTAAACCGGTAAATACTCAGATTTATGTAACGCTCAACTTTTACAACATTTGAGCTATTGTGCTTATGAGTTTTTAAACAACAGGCTTACAACTGGCTCTGCTGTTGTTTGAAGGGTTGATGATAAAACTGCAGGGTTTTACCTACTGTTAATTTATCTTTGTCTGTCATTTTGTTCCAAGCGATAATTTGGTCCACACTGACCTTATACACTTTGGCAATACTCCATAGTGTGTCGCCATATTTTACCGTGTGATCGCTTTGAACTGTTGACTGATTAGATATTGTGATAATCCTTGGCTGTTTGCTTGGTGCAGCTTGCTTTGGTGTAGAGACTTGGGCGTTTTGTGTTGTAGCCAGTTCGACTAAGGGTGTTATGCCCGATGCAGCTTGTGGCATATACAAAAATTGACCCGCAACGATCTTATCGCCATTAATGTCATTCATCGCTTTTATTTCTGACACCGTTGTAAGGTGACGTTTTGCAATGACACTAATATTATCGCCAGCTCTAATCTGATATTTAAACCATTTTACTCTAGCGCTAATATCAGTATCCGCAAGAGCTTGTTTAAACTCACTGACTTTACTCACTGGCACTATCAACTGATGCGGTCCATCGGGTGATGTTGCCCAGCGATTAAACCCTGGATTCAATTTTTGTAACCGAGCAATGGATATATTGGCTAGATCGGCAGCAACTGCGATGTCAATTTGGCTTCCGACATCAATTACTTCAACTAGTGGTTTATTAGGAATGGATTTAAGACTGATGCCGTAGCTTTCAGAATGTTTAATCACATCTGCTATTGCCAGCAATTGTGGTACGTATTGCCGAGTTTCCTTAGGTAATGGTAAAGACCAAAAGTCGGTGCTCAGCCCTCTTGCTTCATTATATCTAATAGCCTCACGTAAGCGACCTTCACCAGCATTGTATGCGGCTAGTGCATATAACCAGTTGTCGGTTTTTTTATACAAGTATTCGAGCATATCTAATGCAGCGGTGGTTGCAGCAGGCACATCTTTTCTGCCGTCATACCACCAATTCATCTCTAGTCCAAAATGGCTGGCCATGGGTGAGGTAAATTGCCACAGGCCTGATGCGTCGGCACTGGAATAAGCAAAAGGATTAAACGAACTTTCTACTATAGGGAGTAAGGCCAGTTCGATAGGTAAATCTCGATGTTCAAACTCTTGGACGATTAAATATAAAAACGGCTTGGCGCGCTGTGAAATCTGCTCGAGATGCTGTGGATTATTAATATACCAATCACGATATTGGTTAACTAATTGTTGATCTGGAATGGGCATATCCATTGAATATCGAATGCGTTCCCATACATCACCGCTGTCTTGATAATTGCGCCGAGCTAACAACTTAGGAACTTTTAATGATGTTGGTTTATTCACACCACCAAGACTTTTTTCTGCTTTGGCATCTTCTACAACAACAGTTTGGCAACCACTCAACAGGATAAAACCTGCCGCAATAAGGAAGATTGATGCTCTCAATTAAAGGTGTTCCTCAGATAGTACGCCGTTATTTTCTTGTTATAGCGTGAGTTTTTAAAGCAAAAGTCGTACATTGTAATTTAGTTTTATTGTTCTATCCATCTGTTTAAAAACGTCTGTTTAATCAACTCACGGTGCTAACTGCTTTTATTAAACCGTTATCAGACGACACTAGCTAACGTTACGCCCTTTTAGGGATATATAGTTATAGCAGTGTTCATTGTGTATACTTCAATCGTGACGTTAACATTATTGTAACTAATGGGATTCAATCAGGTTTGCCTACATAAGATATTATGTTCTCTTGGTTGTGATTCATAACGAGCTGGTTAATAATTTATGTTTACCTAAAAAACTATGATCAGGCGATTAAAAAGTTCATTTTGATTTTCATAGTGTTGGTATTTTACTTTTACCCGTTAAACTTCTATTGTTTAGCCAATAAATCCAGCAGGTAGTCATCATTGGTCATCTGGTAAAAATGGAAAAATCATGTCTCATTCAAATGCTGTTCTTGTTAGAAATAATGTTAAATTAATCGGTAATGGTAGCAAAACCTTAGTTCTCGCACATGGGTTTGGTTGCGATCAAAATATGTGGCGTTTTGTAACCCCTGAACTGATGAAGCATTTTACTATTGTGCTATTTGATTATGTTGGTTCAGGTGCTTCTGATATCTCTCAATACAGTAGAAAACGTTATGGTCAACTTGAAGGATATGCAGAAGACATAATCGAAGTATGTGACGCTTTGCACTTAACTGACGCTATTTTCATAGGGCATTCAGTGAGCGGTATTATTGGTGCGATTGCTGCAATTCAAAAACCTGAGCTATTTTCTAAGCTGGTAATGGTATGTCCTTCACCCTGTTTTTTAAATTTTCCTCCTGAATATTTTGGCGGTTTCGATAAAGAAGACTTACTCGAATTGTTAAATCTAATGGACAAAAATTATATTGGCTGGGCTAATTATTTAGCTCCGTTAGTAATGGGAACAACCAATTCTGATGAACTTATTGGTGAATTATCAGGCAGCTTTTGTTCTACCGACCCGGTTATTGCGAAGAACTTTGCTGAAGCGACTTTTTTATCTGATTATCGTTATCTACTAAAAGAGATTACACAACCGTGTTTAATTTTACAAAGTGAAAATGATGCCCTGGCAGCAACATCTGTTGGTGAGTTTATTGTGAGCGAAATACCCCATAGCGAACTTAACATTATCGCTGCTCATGGTCATTGCTTGCATATGACTCATCCTGAAGCAATTTTAAAATCGATAATGAAATTCGCAAAATGATCACGACAAAAAATAGTAAAATCGAAAGTAATAAAACATTTGAGCACTCCCCAGATAGTTTCCAGTGTGGTGCGTTAGTCACCAACGCAGCCAACATTATTATTTATGTAAACTCATACTTTACCGACGAACTATTGTGGAATCCAGAGCAACTGATAGGCAAAAATGCGGATATTATCTTTACCCAATCTTCCCGCATATTTTTTCAAAGTTATTTAATTCCAACACTTTTACACGAACAAATTTGTGAAGAAATGCAGTTGATTATTTTTAATGCTGACGGGCTACGAATTCCGATAACAGTGAATGCTCGTTTAAGCGATGACGGCTGTATTTATTGGAGTTTTTTCAATGCATCCAAGAGAGACCAACTTTATGATGAGTTAATAAAAACAAGAAAAAAACTTGAGGAGCAAGCTGAAAAATTAAAATTGCTTGCTTCAACTGACGAGTTAACGCAGCTATTAAATAGAAGAGAAATGAAATATCGTTGTACGTTAGCGCTTGAACAGGCTGCTAGATCTCATCAATCTGTTAGTTTATTAGTGTTAGATGTCGATCATTTTAAAATCATTAATGACACCTTTGGTCATTTAGAGGGTGATCGAGTACTGAAAGAACTCGGGCATATTTTGAAAGACTTTTGTCGACAAACAGATCTTGTCTCTCGCTTTGGCGGCGAAGAATTTTTGATCTTGCTACCAGACTCCAACAAAAGTGATACTTTATTATTTTGTAACCGGCTCCAAGATAGCATCACGCAAATTAAAGTGGGTGACGGCGTGCTAACCGTCAGTATTGGGGTCAGTATTTGTGATGATAAAACACTGTTTACAGATTTATTTACTCAAGCGGATAAGGCTATGTATAAAGCCAAAGCACTTGGAAGAAATAGAACTGAAGTTTATTGTTTGGATTAAGAGCCTGTTAGTTTCGCTACAAAGCCAGTAACACCATACTTAAAAAGCGTTCGTTACACTACCCCAACAATTTCAAGTTTAACCGCTCAGCGCCCAGCAACGTAATAACATTAGTAATGTAATAATCTAATAACGTTCCTCTTTATCGATTACGATTTTTCTGCCTCTCGTTGTTTATAGGGTTCATTACACACTAGTCAATATGTTCTGTCATTTGGGATGTGATCTTCATCATCGGATTTCGATTTTATCAATGCCAACGTCGGCTATTTTCACTGTTTAAACATCCTACCTTTGAGTAGATTAGTTGTTATCAAGCATTCATCTATAAAAAGTGAGTTTCATCATGACATTACAAGATAACATTGAGAAAATTGTCACCCACCCTCACCTTTCTCCTAAGCAAAAATCCAACTATTTAGCATTAGAAGCTGAAAACAGTCTGCCTTATGTGGCGGTGTCTGAGCAGGTAAATAATGCCATGAAACAAGGTATTATTTGCGATATGTTTGAAGGTCATGCGCCATTTAAGCCGCGTTATGTGTTGCCAGATTATGCCAAATACCTGCAGCAAGGATCTCAGTATTTGGAGCTGTCGCCCGCCGAAGACTTTGATGACGCCTTAAATGCATTAACCATTCTTTATTTTCATGTGCCATCGGTGACCAATATCCCGGTTTACTTAGGCCAATTAGATGCGTTATTAATGCCTTTTACCAAAGGGCTCGATACTGATGCTATCTATCGCAAACTCAAGCGGTTTTGGATATTACTCGATCGCACGTTACCCGATGCATTTATGCATGTGAATATTGGCCCAACTGATAACATTATTTGCCGAACCATTTTGCGTATAGATGCAGAATTACAACAAATTGCCCCCAATTTAACCTTTATGTATGACCCTGCCGTAACGCCAGATGATTTATTATTTCAGGCCACCAGCAATATTTGTCAATGCGGTAAACCTCACATTGCCAACTATCCGCTACATGCCGACGCCTTCGATACTCGTGGTTTTGGGATTGTCAGTTGTTATAACGCATTACCGTTAGCTGGCGGCGCCAATACCTTGGTGCGGGTTAACCTCAAAGAAGTCGCTCTAAACGCTAACAGTATTGATGATTTTTTTGCCCAAACTCTGCCATATTACAGCCAACTCGCATTCGAGCTTATTGAAGTGCGTTCGGCATTTTTACACCAACAATCTCATTTCTTTGACAGTTTTTTAGTTAAGGAACAGTTGATCGATGAATCTCGTTTTGCACCTATGTTCGGTATTTATGGTATGGCTGAAGCGGTCAATATTTTACAAGCCTTATTACCTAGTGCTGCTGAGGTTTCAACTGCTAACGTCGCAAGTAAACCCAATACAGGCTACGGCCATAACCTTGATGCCAATGAACTTGGACTCAGAATATCTGCAGCTTTAGACAACATAGTAAAGTCGACACCGGTCACTTACGGTTATAACGGTCGCGCGTTATTGCATTCTCAAAGTGGCATTAGTTTGGATAAAAATGTCACTCCTGGCGTGCGTATTCCCTATGGCTCAGAACCAGACCCTATTAGTCATATTCAAGCACTAGCTGAACATCATCAATATTATACTGCTGGGATAAGCGATATTTTAACCATAGATGAAACCGTTAAAGCGAATCCTCAAGCGATGTTCCAACTCTGTAAAGGTGCCCTTAGCTCAGGTTTTAGAGAGTTTAGTGCCAATGTTGCTAGTAACGATTTAGTCCGTGTTACTGGTTATATGGTTAAACGTTCGGACATTGAAACTTTTAAGCAATGCGGTTCACGCACCAACACCACAGGGTTAGCTGCTGAAGCCGCAATCAATACGGGGATATTTCAACGCCAAGCTCGGGTAATTGCTCACGAACAAGCTCCTTTTATTCATGAGTAAACATGCCGTTGTCAGTCAAATATTGCCATTTTCCTGTGTCGACGGGCCTGGCAGTCGTTTGGTGATTTTTTTGCAAGGCTGCAACTATCAATGCAAAAATTGCCATAATCCTCACACCATCAGTTTGTGTGATGCTTGTGGTGACTGCATTGATAGTTGCCCTGAACAGGCGCTGAGTCTTATTCATTCACAAGCTATGCCGTTGCCCCAACTGCGGTCACAAGAAATGTCGTTACATGGAGATCCAATACCAGTTAATCATTCGCCAATTAGTTCTCCATGTATTTCTCCAAGTAGTTCACCAAGTAAGCCCCATATTGTCTGGGACAGCACCAAATGCAGCCAATGCGATACTTGTATTACTGTATGTCCTAGACAATCAACGCCTAAAACGTCTCATTACTCCGTTGAGACAATGCTAGAGGTTATCTATGGGCGACGTCATTTTATCAATGGAATTACACTCAGTGGTGGTGAAGCGAGCTTACAATTACCTTTTATTATTGAGCTTTTTAGTGCGATAAAGTCCTCAGAACATTTATCTCATCTCAGTTGTATGCTCGACACCAATGGCAGTTTGAGCTCAACGGGTTGGCATAAGCTACTGCCATTTTTAGATGGCGCAATGGTTGATTTAAAAGCATGGCAACAAGATACCCATCATTACATCACTGGGCGTGATAACCATTCGGTGTTTACCTCAATTGAGTTGCTGGCTCAGCACAATAAACTGTATGAAGTAAGACTGTTACACATTCCCGGCATTACGGATTATGAGCATGATATTGACGCCCTAGGCGGGTATTTATCTAACCTCCCCACAGAGACTCGGGTGAAGTTAAATGCGTTTCATCATCATGGTGTTATAGGCGTAGGCTCTACATGGCCACAATGTACTCAAGCGGATATAGCACGTTTAGCAAATCAACTTACTCAGCGAGGAGTCACCAATATCGTCTTGCCGTCGCTGTATATCTAATCGCTATATTTAGTACCTATATTTAACACCTACATTTAGCGTCCATAGGTAACTTCTATTGGTAACTTCTTTAGGTAACGTCTATATGCAACTGAGGTTGAACATATGGCTAGGATGGCTTTGCTGCAACTTAATACCAAATCAATTCATTGATAAAGTACCATTTAATCAATACATAAAATCGTATTGGTGCGGTTAACGACTGCACAGCAATATTTGTTCATACAGCCAACGATGAGCAGGATCGTTCATACTTTGCCGATGCCACACAAGGCTATAAGCAACTTTGCCATAATCGATCGGTAACGGTTTAATCAATAATCCTTGGGCTTGCTTGGCTATTGAGGCCCAGTGGCGCGAACAGGTAAATAGCAGTTCACTGTGATGGCACATTAACGCTGCGCTGCCAAAGTCAGGTACCGAAATCGGTATCGCCCGTTTTTTAGATTGTTGTGCCAGTAAAATATCAAAAAAAGGTGTGCTCAAATCAGTATCTGTTATGCCGATGTGGCTGAAATTTAAGTAGTCATCAAGGCTAATAGTCTGCTGTGACGCCAGTGGATGGCTAGCACTCATTAGGCAGACCATTTCATCGTTGATTAAGGTTTCCCAGACTAAGTCTTCATCGACATTGGTTGGTTGGCTTAAGTCATGTGGCAAAAGAATAAAATCCAACGAGCCTTTTACTAAGCCCTCAAAGCCGATGTTGTCTTTATTGTAAATATCGATATGGATATTGGGCGCTAAGTTGAGAATATGAGCCGTTAATGTGGCGGCTAATAACTCAAATGTGCTTTCGCGCATCGCCAGTGAAAAGCTACCTTGATAATGTTGTGGCTTGAACACATCCTGGTTCATGATCTGATTCATATCATTAATCATCTGCTTCACACTTGGGCCTAGTCGTCGTGCTAATGCAGTGGCGATGAGTGAATTGCCATGACGATAGAATAATTCATCATGCAAACTTTCTCTTAGCTGACTTAAGGTTTTACTCACCGACGATGGGCTTAAACATAACCGTTCAGCACAGGCTGTGACACTGAGGGTATCAAGCATCACATGCAAAGTGATCAAGTGTTTCATACTGATACGTGAAAGCTTGGCCAATTCCATTTACGAATTACTCTTTATAAGTCATATATTTGATTACGAAAATATAAACCTAAATGATATTACGGTATAGGCTTCACAAGCATAATCAAGACCCGCTTCACATTGCTATCGTTAAATAAATTTTTGTTCCGCAATCAGCTCTATTTCTAATCCATATAATGCGGCTTTATGCACAGATTTGTTAATTACTCACTTCAGAAACCTTACTGCTAACACCTGTATCGCTTGATCGGTTTTGCTATTGCGACAATTAACGTGGTCATTTTTGTCTTTTGTGCCATTTATGACACGAGTTAAATACAACTTATTGTGTGGATAATGTAAAAATTATCTAACAACTAATCACATCTAAATTTTTAATTAATAAAATCAGATACTTATTTTATTTACGTTATTTATTATCATCTAACAGATATTGGCCTAGCAATTGCTATTACTAAGTATGTTTGCAATCTATTTTACAGATTAGAGTTGCATTAACTTAACCATTTTTTTGGAGTAATAACATGACTGATTCTATTGTTTCTTTTCCGCAATTAAACCGACCCGCTCCGGCCTTTAATACCAAGACAACACATGGCATGCGCTCACTTACTGACTATAAAGGTAAGTGGCTAGTGTTGTTCTCCCATCCTGCGGATTTTACCCCTGTGTGTACGACTGAGTTTATTGGGTTTGCTCAACGTGCAGAAGAATTTGCCAAGCTTAATACTGAGTTACTCGGTTTATCCATCGACAGTGTTCATTCCCATATCGCTTGGGTACGTAACATTGAAGAAAACTTTGGCGTTGAAATAACCTTCCCGATTATTTCCGACTTATCAATGGAAGTGGCTAAAGCCTACGGCATGATCCAACCCGGTGCGAGTGACACAGCTGCCGTTCGCGCAACCTTTATTATCGATCCCGAAGGTGTATTGCGTGCCATGGTGTATTACCCAATGAGTAATGGTCGTTCTATAGATGAATTTGTTCGATTAGTAAAAGCACTGCAAACCAGTGATGCCAATGGCGTTGCTACCCCAGAAAACTGGCAACCTGGCGATGACGTTATTGTGCCACCACCAGCAACAACTGCTGACGCTAAAGCACGATTATCCCAGGGTTATGATTATGTAGATTGGTATTTTAGTAAGAAGTCGCTTTAACCCGTGGCAAGCACTGGGACGCTTAGTCCCTGTGCACTATTTAACAGGAGCTTGTGATGATTTCAACCTTTAGTGTCCATGAATTTTTAGATGAAGACAGTGAAACATTCACTTATGTTGTTGCTGATAATACCACATCGTTTGCTGTGATTATTGACCCGGTTTTAGACTTTGATTATAAATCAGGTCGAACAGGCACACGAAATGCCAATCGAGTTTTACATTGGATTGAACGCCAAGCGTTAACCGTAAAATGGATACTTGAAACCCATGCTCATGCCGATCACTTATCTGCTGCCAGTTATTTACGTGACCAAATTGGTGGCCAAATGGGTATTGGCGAGCACATCACCGAAGTCCAGCAGACTTTTAAAAAGGTATTTAACCTAGACGCTAGCTTTTTGCCTAACGGCAGTCAATTTGACCATCTATTTAAACATAATGAGCGGTTACAAGTCGGTAATATGACCATTCGTGTTATGCACACACCGGGTCACACTCCGGCTGATCTTGCTTATATTATTAATGAGCAGGCAGCCTTTGTTGGAGACACCATTTTTATGCCTGATGTGGGTACCGCTAGATGTGATTTCCCAGGTGGGGATGCCAATACTTTGTACGATTCCATTCAGGCATTATTTACTCTCCCAGATACAACAGATATCTACGTGTGTCATGACTACCCTACAGAGGGGCGCGGGCATCAATTTAAAACTCAAGTCATCCAACAGAAACAACACAATATTCATGTGAATGACACTATGACCAAATCTGCTTTTGTGACGCTTCGTCAACAACGAGACGCCACATTGCCGATGCCTAGGCTGATATTGCCATCGATTCAAATCAATATTCGCGCAGGCCAAATGCCAGACGCTGAAAACAACGGCACTGTGTATTTAAAAATCCCGATTAACCAGCTTTAAACTTAAGAGTAACCATGATGATACAAGCAATCATTGGCGCATTATTAATTGGTTTAGTGCTGAGTGTATTAGGGTCTGGTGGATCCATCCTTACTGTTCCGGTGTTGCTTTACCTTATTGGAATGCAACCCCAATTAGCTATCGCTTCGTCATTGTGCATTGTGGGTGCTATCAGTTTAATCAGCAGCATAGGCTTTATTAAGCATAAAAAAGTCTCTTGGCCTCATGTGTTTTTATTTGGTTTACCTGGCATGGTAGGCACCTATTTAGGCGCATGGCTCAGCAGCTTCTTTAACAGTGACATACAACTTACTGTGTTTGTCATTTTGATGCTCATTGGCGCGGTGATGATGTGGCGAAATCAATCTAGCCGCTACCAAGCTGGCAAACTAAATATCGCTAAAATCTTGTCGCAAGGATTAGCGGTTGGGGTTGTCACCGGTTTTGTGGGTGTGGGTGGTGGCTTCTTAATTGTACCTGCACTGGTGTTACTTGGCGGCATTGAAATGTCGTTGGCGATTGGTACCAGCTTACTGATTATTTCAATGAACTCACTGGTCGGTTTTGCTAAATATTACTCATTACTTTCAAGTAAAGGGTTTGAGTTCGATGGGTCGATTATTGCCATCATGATTGCAGGCGGACTTGTCGGCAGTATTGCCGGCCAATGGATAAATCAATATTTACCCAAAGCGATTTTACAAAAAATATTTGCCGTGTTTTTAGTGCTAATGGCGCTATTCATTTTAACTAAATCCATTATTTAACATCACGAGGTACACATGAAAACTGCCCAGGAATACATAAGTGAGATTAAAACCCACATTATTGAAGTGAGTACCCAAGAATTACTGACGGCAATGCTTAACCCTGATGTGATCATCATCGATGTTCGTGAGCATGATGAGTTTACGACGGGCCATATAGAAGGTGCGGTGAATTTTCCACGTGGAGTATTAGAGATGAAAATACACGAGCATCCTTTAGTGAGTCATCACTGCGAGTGGGTATTGGCGTTAAATGAACTAGCTGATAAAGACATATACCTTATTTGTCGAACTGGTGGCCGTTCTGCACTGGCGGCAGCATCATTACAGGATATGGGGTTTAGCAAACCTCTGTCTGTTGCCGGTGGCATGATGCAATGGCAACAAGATGGCTTTCCATTGGTGCCTCATAAAATATAAATTACGCAAACATGAGCCAACATTATGTGGCTCATGGCTTATTTTTTACTGATGGCAGATGCTGTTAATGGCTAACCGTGCTAATGGTTGATTGTGCTAATGGTTGATTGTGTTAATGGTTGATTGTGTATTCATTTTTAGAGCCGATTTAGCGGTATTTTAAGGTAGTAGTTACCCTTACCGTCAGCTAATGGCATGTTACCCGCACGAATATTCATTTGAATGGCGGCTAATAATAGTTGCTGTATGTCAGGGCCAATATGGCGTTGTTGATGCCGTTTAATAAACTCTGCTAGGGTGACATTCCCCCCTACCACACTGTTATAGCGTTTTTGGGCAATCACCGATGTTTCTAACCCATTATCTGTACGTTTCTGTGCATGTGGATCATGGCCAACAAACACCCGAGTGCAATTAGGTAATGCCAATATTCGCTGAATTGAATGGTACAAGGTTATTGCGCTGCTATTGGGGAAGTCAGTATTAACGGTACCTAATTCTGGCGTTGACAAGGTGTCGCCTACAAACACAACATCTTCAATGAGATAACTGACGCAGGTTGGTGTATGACCCGGTGTATGCATAATGTGAATATCTAAATGACCCAGTTTAATGAGTTCTTCATCCACAAATAATTGTTCAAATTGTTCGCCATTACATTTAAAACTATCATCAAGATTCAGTAATCGCTTAAAGGTATGTTGAACTTTGGTGATGTGCTCGCCAATTCCGGTTGTTCCACCACGTTTTTTCTTGATATAACAGGCCGCAGAAATATGGTCGCTGTGGGCATGGGTTTCTAAAATCCATTCAACTTCAAATCCATGTTTATCGATATGCTCAATGATGCTATCAGCAAAACTCGTGCTTATGGTGCCAGACGCCATGTCAAAATCTAAAACAGGATCAATAATCGCACATTGACGGGTAGCAATATCGGTCACCACATATGTAAGAGTATGGCTAGCTTGATGATAAAAAGGATCGATTCGAATTCTACTCATGACACATTAACTCCCAACACAATACACTGGTATTTGTCAGATAAAGCCTCAGATTAATATTGGTAATATTCTCAACATCATTGATTCAATGACTGAGGAGGGTTAATCACTACAGCATGATGTTAAATTAAACCATCAATGTAAACTGCGGATTAAGTCGCAACAAACAGCGAATTAATAAGCATTATTTGATTTACGATCCGAAGAATAAGGCTTAATGATAAAGCCCTATTCCCGTGGTAGTTTGTTAATTACTTTTTCGACTTTGGCTTTTGACTATTGCTTTCGGCTATGGCTTAGCAGTAACCGATGGAGTAGATTTTTTGATATCCTTTTTCAGTGAAAATGCGCCACGAATATCACCAAGGGCAAAGTTAACCGCTTTATCATCTGGATAGGTTTTGCTAAGCAATGCACTCACTTCCGGTTCAATATTACTGCCATGGCAACCTAAACATAATTGTTGCGCTGGTATGGCCTTCATATAACGAAACTGAGTGTTGCCATCATTGACGATAAACTCACTCGCCACGATTGGCTTATCTGCAGGTTGTTGTCCTGAGGCATTCACCAGCTCAAATTGTTGTAATTGCGATAACTCCCATTCATCTGGCGTATTGTCTGAATTACGTACACGTAAACTGGTTCGAGTCAGTGTCCAGCCATCTTTCGAGTTTTCAGCGGCAATGGCAGGTGCAACCGATTTACACACCGACACCGCATTGATTAAGCCACCTTGTTTAATTGCGGCTTGTAACTGATCTTTTAACGCTTGGCTAAAATCGGCAATGCGTTGATTGGCCTGTTGTTCAAGCACCTGCTGTTGCGTTAGTGATTCAGCATGGCAAAAGCTGCTCATGCCAGCAATCACTAATAACGCACTGATGTTACGTGCATTTAAAACCGTTTTTTTGTGCTTTGATGTTAATTTCATTATTTGTCATCCTCGTCTTCAAGTCGGGTCATTCCCATTAACTTCAGGGCATAATTTTCGTACATGGGTTCACTACTGCCAGGGCACCGTTCGGTCGTAAGCGATATAACACAATCAATACAAAGCTTGTGCCATATCACACTAGCTAGGTTTAATCGCTTAAAATCATTAGCTTAAACATTATTGAAATTGACAGGATGCCCATGCTAGGTTGTTGAGTGACAAATGAGTGACAAATATGACATCGTAATGACATTTATCGTGCTATTAATGTCATTATAAAGGTTGGCCGATTAATATGAATCGCAAGCGAGAGTAATCAATGAATAAAACCACCGTTGTACAATCTATGATAAACGCTATTGATAAACCGGCGATTTTTATTACTCCCGATTATGTGATCCATGCGGTTAATCAAGCCTATATCGAAACCTATGATGACGACGTTATTTTAGGCCAAAGTAAATGCCATCAAATCTCTCATAATAGTGACCAACCTTGCGATAAACACGGTGAGGAATGCCCGTTATTACAATGCCAGAGTACTAACCGAGCTGCCAGTGCCGTGCATATTCACAGCACGGTGCAAGGTAAGTCTTACTGCGACATTTTAATGAAACCTATAAAAGATAATAGTGGCATGGTATTGGGGTATCTAGAGATTTTAGATGCCATAGATTACGCATCGACAGAATCAAAAAAAGGCACCATGATCGGTCAGTCTGCGCCATTTAAGCAGATGCTCAACAGGATTAATAGAGCCTCTCAATCCAATATCGCGGTTCTGTTACAAGGTGAAACTGGTTCAGGCAAAGAGTTAGTTGCTAAAGCGGTACATCAGGCCAGCAACCGAAATGATAAACCGTTTGTGGTGATTGAATGCACTGGGCTAAGTGAAAATCTGTTCGAAAGTGAATTATTTGGCTATGAAAAAGGTGCATTTACAGGGGCGACAAGCAGCAAAAAAGGCTTGATTGAAATAGCGCACGGTGGAACGGTGTTTTTTGATGAAATTGGTGATGTACCGATGAACATGCAAGTAAAGTTACTTAGGTTACTTGAAACCCAGTGTTATCGTGCCGTCGGCGGATTAAAACAGAAACGTTCTGACTTTAGGCTAGTCAGTGCCAGCCATAAGAATTTACTCGATTTGGTTGAAAAAGGTGAATTTAGGCGCGACCTGTATTACCGCATTGCAGGATTTCCGATTTACTTACCGTCGTTACGTGAGCGTTATGATGACATTCCGACGCTGGTGAATCACTTTATAAAATATTCTGATTACAAACATAAAAAGTTTTCGAGCAATGCATTAACTCTTTTGGGTCGTTATGCATTTCCGGGAAATATTCGCGAATTGAAAAATATTATTGAGCAATCGGCACTTATCGCCAATGAGGATGTTATACACAGCAGTGATTTACCTGAAAGCGTTCAACCTAGCCACACATCTAAGGATGAAACAATTGCCGTAAAACTTAACACCGAACTGATGACGTTAGATGACATGGAATGTGCGTATCTTTCGCAGGTATGTGAGCAATATGCAGGATCGCCAGCCGAACTAGCGATAACGCTTAATATCAGTGTGCGTACCTTATATCGAAAATTACAACGCTATGGTTTAAAGCTTAACTAGCCACCACAGCGCTGTGATAAAACACCCCTAGCGATCATTAATGAGCAATTAGTGAATGTTTTTTATTGCAGCAACGTTTCATTGTTGTGGTTTCATTCGCCAATTCAGATTTAGACTCGCAGCAACGTTTATGTGTCGCCAGATCAGATCTGTTCTGACAGTCTTCACCATGAGCGTGTTGATGATCATGGTCATGGTTATGTTTATGCTCATGGTTACAGCAACCACCAGTGGCTTTCTTAGCAATATTATTGATGGATGGTCGCCCCTGACTTGCCTCGGTAAATGGCTCACAGTCCGCTAAATGACTACTGGCAAAATACTCTATTGCAGTACGACCATTTTTTGCGTGAAATACACTCAATTGTTGGCTTAATAACTTAGATAAAAGCTGTTGGCCAATGTTGCGCACGATGACGCGATCCGCTCCATTTGCCAGTATCATACTGACTAATTGTTGCTTACCCTCACATCCTTCTGTTAATGCTGGGTTGGCAAAGCGCCCTTTTACTTGGCCTTGCTCATCAATGAATAGCATCTCATCGGCACGGCTAAAGTGGTTGGCAATATGTTGGTCTTTCATAGGTATGGCAGTAATCATCATGTCTCCTCATGTGCATTTTTAACAAATCGATTAAACGCAGTTGTTCCAACTTGGTTTATCGACATGCCACTGGGCTTAAAACAGCTTTTGCCGAGAGCGTCCTAGAATCTTCGTCTATTTTTGGAGGCTTGGCATTATCTGCTTAAATTAATCGAATAATAGTAATTGGCATATGCAATATATACTCTTATTATTAGCATATGCCAATAATAATTTCGATTCTGGTTTGAGTTTTGTGACGCGTGACATTATTTATGATGACAAGTATTTTACCTGTCATAAGCCGTGCGAGGATTAAACAAAACGATGAAGGATGGTGAATGGATTGACTTAAAAAAGAGGAAATCCTTTTCCATAAAATATCATGTTATTACATGATATGAGTCTTTGTGGTTTTCTTGGGAGCATCTACAAAGTGGCTCGAGATAATCCTTTATCTACATGATGAACTTGTTATGTTTACGACCAGTGCACGTGGGTTATTTTCCAATGACCATCCGCTTGTTTTATTAACACAAGCGTTTCCATGGTCATTGAGTCAATACTTTTACCTTTATATTCACCTTGGGCGTGACTTATTGACGTTGAAATAGCAATGTCACCCGTAATCGTTATTTGGTGTTCTTTTGCCGTTATGGTTAACCCTTTTAAGTAGGCCATATCCGCAAGCATGTGATGATTGGCATAATCCGTAAGTGAACGTTCTACTTTTCCACCTTCATAAATTTGCACATTGACAGCTAATGACTGCCTAACAATAGCCTCATTACCCATTTGTAATGCAGCATGAAATTGTTTGACGACATTACCCGCGGCGGAATCAACACCGATAAACGCTTTTTGTTCTATGGGGTGAGTTTCATCACCATGGGCGAAGCTCAATGAGCTTTGTCCTGCTGACATCAGTAGTATCCCGGTCGTTATGAGTATTGTTAAAGGGCTATTATTCATTTTTATCTCTCTGTTAATTTATAGTGATTATCCAAGGCTCATAGGACCTAGCACGCTCGAAAGTACCGCTGTTGTCGCTAATATCAGTACTGCTATTAATGCTTCTAATCCAATCGATTTTTGTAGTTTTTGTTTTGCGAGTGATGGGTTCGCAATCGTTAATTTCGGTACTAAAACCAATTTATGCCATGCTGCTATAAGCAAAATGATAGCCACCAAACTTAGCTTGATGGTGACCGCAATACCATAATTGGAACTGAATAATTCAGTGGGACTATCAAACAACATCCACACCATTCCCATGCCTGAAAGCAACACTAGAATGACAATCACTATGCCTAAACGACCAAATGTATCCATGACATTTTTTATGACGATGTTGTCATAGACGTTGTCATCACTGTGGTCATCGGTGCTGCATAATTTCCATAATGGATAAAAAGCGCCTATCCAACTGCCAATGATCAACACGTGTATCAATATTAAGCCTTGAGCAAGCAATCCCAGTTCAGTGCTGTGGCCAATAAAAATAAACGTGACAGCAATTAACAGACAGCTGATAATGGCTAATACCGCAGAAAACGTTTTGATATAACGGTTCTTATGTAACAGTAAACCACTAGCCACTAGCATTAACCCAAAACCGATTAAGCGCCAAAGCACCGTTTGCCCTACCTGGGTTGGCCAAAGAAAAGCATGCATCTGCGCATCAAATATTCCCATCAAGCCACTTTCAGCAAAAGATCCTACTTGCGCAAAATAATTGATACTGACGGCAATCAACCCCAAAACGGCACCTACGCCGGTATATTTTGCAACGCTAATACCAAGGTTCGGTTGACCCTTAATGAGATATTGCATCAATGTGCCGCCAATAACGGCGGCAACACTCAGATAGATAACCCATTTAGATATCAACACCGATATTTCAAATACGGTTAATATCATGTTTACTCATCCACTTATTGATGTGCAGTGTGCTCGCTAGTCTCATGCTCCATTGTCATAGGCGGTGCACTGCGAGTGTTCATGCCAGAGTCGTGAAGCATAAAGCTCATGTTGCCTTTCATCTTATGACCGTCATCACCCATGATCATCCAGTTAACCGTGTAATTAGCTGCGTTTAATGCTGGTAGAGCGAATGAAAATGCTGCTTGGCTGGTCGCACTTGAAGGTAATGTTAGCGGTACGCTTTGCTGCTTCTCATCTTGCATTGTTAATTTGACCAAACGTACCGGAGCCGTAAAGGTCAGTTCAAGCGTTGTTGGGGCTTGACTTAGCATGGCACCGTTAGCGGGCATAGAACTGCCCAATCCGACATGAGCAAATGCTGAAGCACTCAGGAATAGACTTGTTACGACTAAAACCTTGTTAAATAATTTCATGATATTTCCTTTTATATTGTTTTTAACGATCGAAAAACGGTTTACATAAATGATTAAATATTGGCTTAGCTAACATCTTGGCGCCAAGCTTATAACTCAGTGTACGAACGAGATCTTAGAACCACGCGCTAAAACCAATAACAAACTGGGTTTCTTGTGTATCTTCCCCTTCACTTCGGGCGTAATCGGCGGTATTACCGAGCTTCTGACGCCAATCCACACCGATATAGGGTGCGAACTCTCGAACAATCTCGTATCTCAATCGCAGCCCTGCACTGACGTCAGATAAGCCTGAGCCTATTCCAAGTTCAGCATCGTCCTTACCAAATAAATTAACTTCTACTTCAGGTGTGAGTATCAATTTTTGAGTGATTAACAGTTCATATTCCGCACTCAACCGCATAGCCGTACGGCCTTGTTCACCGATGAATAAGGCCGCATCAATATCAAAGAAATATGGCGCTAACCCTTGAACCCCAATCACAGCCCAATTACGGTTCGGCGTCGGTTTGATATCGGTTTTAATACCGAATTGTACATCCCAGTATGGTGCGATGGGCTTACTGTAAAGAGCCTGAATTTCAAGGTCTTGCTTATCACTATTTGAATATTCACCTTCGGTTTTAAGCCACAACTTATTCAAATCGTAACCTAACCAGGCTTGTGCACTAAACTGGGTGGGATCTTGCGGATCCACGCCTTTTTCAAATTGATCCAACATGACTTTTGTTAATAGAGGATCATCATTACCGCCGGCAAACACAGCTGAGCTAGCCAATGAGGCGCTCAGACTCAACAGTCCCAATGCCACTAAATTCGTTTTATTCATCTGTATTCCCCTTATTTCACCACGACTTTTCTGAACATGCCTGGCATGTGGAATAACAAGTGGCAATGATATGCCCATTGCCCTTTTGCATCTGCTGTGACTAAGTAACTTATCTTAGAACCCGGCTGAACTAATACCGTGTGCTTACGGGGAATAAAATCAGCATCGCCTGTCTCTAACTCACTCCACATACCATGCAAATGCATAGGGTGAGTCATCATCGTGTCGTTCACCAAGGTGATCCGCAGTCTTTCTCCGTATTCAAACTCTAATGGCGCAGCATCCATAAATTTCACCCCATTCACAGACCACATATATCGGTTCATATTGCCGGTTAAATGCAGTTGAATTTCGCGGCTAGGTTGGCGTGTGTCGTAGGTAGGATGTAAGCCTTTAATATCGCCATAAGTTAATACTTTGCGGTTAAATTGCTGTTGATGGTCACGCAGCCCAATCCCGGGATCATGTAAACCACTTTTTGGCGCATCGGCACGCATATCCACTTGTGGGCCGAACTCGGTGTCAATGTGTTTAATTTCATTGTTACTGCCAAAGCCTGCAAGCCCTAGTCCTGAGACTGTCGCTTTCGCAGCGTCCATGGTCATTTTGCTGTGATCCATGCCTGACATATCACCGCCACCCATAGCCATCTTGTCATGATCCATGCCTGACATATCACCGCCGCCCATAGCCATCTTGCTGTGGTCCATGCCTGACATATCACCGCCGTCCATAGCCATCTTGCCATGATCCATGCCTGGCATATCACCGCCGCCCATGTCCATTTTGCTATGATCCATTTTGCTATGATCCATACCACTCATATCCATATCACTCATGTCCATGCCCATATCACTGTGGCCAAGGACTGGCCTTGGATCCATTGGGGGAATAGGAGCATGTAAACTGGCATCTGAGGTAAGGTTACCTACCGTAAAGCCGGTGCGGTCGATACTCTGAGCAAAAATACAATAGGCATTATCAACCTCTGGCTCAATAACCACATCATAGGTTTCAGCAACACCGATTCGAAATTCATCCACAGAAACCGGTTGAATGTTCTGACCATCACTGGCGACAACACTCATTTTGAGACCCGGTATACGCACATCAAATATGGTCATCGCAGAACTATTTATAAAGCGTAAGCGCACCTTCTCACCTTGTTCAAACAACCCTTGCCAGCCCTGTTGCGGAGGATTGCCATTCATTAAATAGGTGTAAGTTGAACCCGTAACATCAGATATGTCTCTGTCACTCATGCGTGCGTTATTCCACATCGAACGAGCGTTCCACGTATTGGCTAAGCCATTTTTATTCACGTCAGAGAAAAAATCCATTACCGTACGCTCACGGTAATTATAGTAATCGGCTTGTTTCTTTAATTTGGCATAAATGTTTTCAGGGGCTTCGTCAGACCAATCAGACAGCATGATCACATAGTCACGGTCATATATGACCGGATCGGGGGTCGCAGGATCAATCACAATAGCACCGAATAAACCGGTTTGTTCTTGATAGCCTGAATGACTGTGATACCAATATGTGCCACTTTGCTGGACGGTAAATTGATACTCAAATGTTTCACCGGGTTTAATGCCATCAAAGCTAAAGCCAGGCACACCGTCCATTTCGGTGGGTAAAATAATACCGTGCCAGTGAATAGAGCTATCATGGTCGAGATTATTTTTTACTCTTAAGGTGACTGTTTCACCTTCTTTCCAACGTAATAACGGCGCGGGCAGTAATTGGTTTACCACAGTGGCCCGAGCAGATTTTCCGGTAAAGTTAACCATTTTATAGTCAATTGATAAGTCAAACACTTTGCCAGAGAGCTGGCTCAACGATTGGCTTAACGCATTGGCAATGGCATTTTTAGGGAAAGGGATCGACATCAATGCCAACATGGCGGATGCACCAAACACAAACCGGCGTCGGCTGTTGTTGAGTTCACTGTTTGTCGTTTGAATCATGGGTTTTATCATGTATTGAGATTTCATTGCACAGACTCCTCAAGCGAGTTCACTTGGGCGTAAACCTGGCTACTGCCATCATTTTTCAACAGTAAGACTTGGTATGGCATAAATTTATCTTGGTACTCCATACCTGGGCTGCCCACAGGCATAGCCGGAACGGTTAGGCCGATAGCATCTTTAGGGGGGGAGGCTAAAAAACGACTAATGAATTTTGCAGGGATATGCCCTTCAAACACATAACCTTGAGATGACACTGCGGTATGACAAGATTGCATTGAAGCAGGAATACCCTTTGACTGTTTAAACTCATAAAGGTTGTTAATATTGTGGGCATCAACACTAAATCCACGGTCACTAATATGAGTAAGCCATTTCTCACAACAGCCACAATTGGCATCTTTATAAACAGTGAGTAATGGCGCCGTAGTGCCGGGCTCCGCTGCATGAGCAGGTAACATCCCTCCCATAATTTGCAGAATAAAAATAGTACCTATGACACGAAAAAAACGAATAGAATTGCGATATAGAGCAGACATAATATTGCCTCCAAATCAAATTTCGTCACATTAAACAACGCGGTTTAATGTCAGTTTATTAACCGAAAAAGTTAAAAAATTGAAACTACATGATTGGCTAGGACAGTTAGCAAAAAAAAGGCGTAACTGTGCCTATGTTAGGCAAATATTGGAGGACGGTATAAAGATGAAAAATACTGAGGCATTAGTGCTGAGGTAAACATTGTTGCAGAATTAACTAAGCTGACTTCTGATTTAAGCGTTGGCATAGCCATCGTTAAAGCGACGGATAAACATGAGCCGACAGGACAATGGCACGCTTGGGCGCAGCAATTATCACTCTCATTATCACTCATGTCACTCATGTCACTCATGGCATTCTTTTGCATATTCATGTCATGACAAGCATTGTTATTATCTGTCGATAATGTTGACTTTGTCATTGAGCTCATTGGCATATTAGCTGACATAATCACAGACGCAAAAGCCTGACCGACAAACGTCAGTAAGACAAACATCATGATTAAGTGGGCTTTACGCAAAATATACTCTCCAAAAACAACAGCAAACAGCAAACAGCAAACAGCAAACAGCAAACAGCAAACAGAATAGTGAAATGTATTATCTTAAACAAGGGTTATTTTAACTTGTTTTACTTAGTATTGACTATAAACCCACGTGCAGCACATAGGTCAAGCAGGTTTTTATAACGATAGAGCGCTATGTAAGCGCCCTATCAATTTTACTATTGTTGCATCATTTGACTGTGTTGTTTCATGATAATAGCCATTAACTCTTCGTGATTAACTAATTTGACGTTTTCACCTTTTACGCTGGCGCGGTCTAAGGTTATCACCGGTGATGCAATAAATTTCTTTGCATTGGTTGAAGAGAAAATCTCTTTGCTACGCACTTGAATATCTTCATCTTTGGTTAGATGTAGACTCCAATATAACGCATCGGACTTAATAAAATTCGTATCATCTGCTCCTGATGAAAACACATCATAAAACTGTAATTCTATTAAATGTTGACCAGGAGACACCTCCATTTCACTTTTATTTGATGCCGATTTGCCATCGACCGCAGTAAAGATTAAATAGTCAGGTAATGAGATAGTGGCAGCCATTGCTGCTGAGCTGGCTAAAGATAATAGTGTGATCGCAATGAATTTTTTCATAATAAACTCCGTTAACTTTTTGATGCTTATAGTTTTTTGATGCTTATAGTTGAAGCAACAAAAATCTTTATAAATTAATGTGGGTAACTAATAAACATAAAGAATTAAGCTATCGGAGGCGGATTTTGGCTTACTAGAATGGTGGGGGTTGATGTCCATAAAGGCGAACTCACTTTGGCACTCGTTAGTAGAGCACCGGTGAGGTTTGTTGCTGATAACAAAAATGCATTCGCGACCGCATGACAATGGCTAATGCATTGACTCATATCGTTTAAGCAACAGTCATCGTTAGTATCACAGTCACTTTGCATCATCGTTGATTGATGCATACTACTCGACTGCATGTCCGACATGGCCATTTCATTAGACATAGCAAAACTTGGAACAAGTAATTGTCCAAGTAGTGAAATTATCATTGCTATGTTTAACAGCGTATTTCGCATTATGTCGGCCATATGATGAGTACGATTCAACATTAACAATTTAATTAGAGTGATAATCAGAGCTGAATCACATTTTAAGGTTTAGCCATAGTTGAATGCCCCAACCTTGCATGTGTTATGGCAGAGCAATACCACTGTTATAATAAACCTTAGTAATAAACCTTAGTAATATAAAACCTTAGCATTTAATGCTGGGTAAGCATTTCCATTGGGTTGAATATTGAGGTGTGAGTAAATCACGGCGCATGGCCCATTTTTGTTCTATTCCTTGTGCTGCCAGAAACACTGTATCGCGGCCATATCGTTGGTTGATGCCGTCAAGCGTATCCATCAAGGCATAATTGACCTTCGCGGTATTAAATAAATCAAATTGAAAATGTTTCTCGCTGGCTAAATCAACCAGGCCCACACCAATTTTGTAATAACGAACACCATTGCTAAATAATCTCGGGGCGGCGTCTGTCATGGCTTTAGTGAGTTCAATGGTGCAATTGGTTGGACACGGAAAATGGACAATAACTTTATAACTCACAGGCCGCTCGTCGTGGGGCGAATTACTGGCAAATAACAACATGGTTTTGCAATGTGAGCCTTGCTGACGCGCTTTACTTGCTGCGATACCAACATGTTTACTCAATGCCTGTAATAGCGATTCAAAATCGCAAATACGTTCGCCCACACTGCGGGTGGAGAAAATTTGCTTTTTATCTGCCCTAGCCTCATCCCATTGTTTACACACTTCGCCGTTAAGTTCGCGTACGGTGCGTTCAATTTCAATACTAAATTGTTTTCTGGCTAGACTGGGTGGCATAGAGGCGAGATCGTATGCGCTGCGAATATTCATCAATTCAAGCTTTTTACTGATGCGCCTGCCAATCCCCCACACCTCTTTAACGGCAAGCTGGCGTAAAATGTCATTACGTTGCTGCGCAGTGTCGATAACGCACACACCTTGGTATCCCGGTATTTTTTTAGCGGCGTGATTGGCTATTTTAGCTAAGGTTAACGTTTGGCCCATGCCCACACAAACAGCCAAGCGGGCTTCTTTCCAAACGGCACGGCGAATTAACTGACCTTGGCTATGCAGGCATTTGATTGCGGGATAACAATGTTTAAAAGACAGGAAGCTTTCATCGATGGAGTACACATGTTGCTCTGGTGCAAAACGACCGATTATTGCCATCATCTTTGCCGATAAATCGGCATACAATTCATAATTAGATGAACACACAATGACATTGCGCTGGGCACATAATGCTTTCGCTTGAAAGTAAGGCAAAAACTTCTCAATACCCGCCTCTTTTGCTTGCCGATTAGCCGCGACAATACAGCCATCGTTATTGCTCAGTACAATAATCGGTCTGCCGCGCCAGTCAGGACGAAAAACCTGTTCTGCACTGCAATAAAAAGCATTGGCATCGACTAAGGCAAACATTGTTACCTAACCTTTTTTACTGATAAGCAGTGGGCTTTGACGATGACAACGAATTGAGCGAATAACCACACCTTCAATACTAAAGTCATCATAGTCGCAGATGGTCACAGGTAAATGTTGCTCATTAGACGACATCAGCATTCGCCGATGCATGTCGAGAATTTTACACACAAACTCACCATTAAAATTAGCCACTATCACGTCGCCATTTCTAGCCGTTTCATGACGATCGACAATCAATAAGTCACCATCATATATTCCCACACCTTGCATCGACTCACCTTGGGCTAAGCCGATAAAAGTAGAACTTGGATGCTGGATTAATATCTCATCAAGGCTGAGGCCTAACTGAAGATACTCAGCTGCAGGAGATTCAAAACCGGTAATGCCGGCACTGGCTGCAATGGGAATAACGCGCATATGACAACCTCTAATATGATATGTACTGTATAAATACAAACCGTATAAATAAACAGCACACAAATAAGCACTGTATAAATATATACTGTATAAATAAACAGTATATATTAGCGTTAAATTTTGTCAGTGCAAGTTTATTTGCTTTAAACCGCGACAAGCGGCGGTTATGTTCAATCGTTAACGCCGTTTTTATTGCCTCTGCACAACAACATCGGTCCATAACTAATGCTTCTTCAATGTAGCAAAGCGTCAATACATCAAAGTGATAGCTTCATTATTGATGAAATAATATGTCCAAGGTCAAAATATAATCAATGAGCTTGGTCTACACTGATAACAGGATCAAAAATCAAGCTAACCTATTTATTAAACAAACAAATAGACTTATTTCATATTGACTCGGGGGTCTAGCATGACACTCGCAACATTCCATATCGACATGCACGATGATAACTGCTTACTGAACCTTGCTGGTGATTGGCAATTAGGCCAAGCACCGCTAGGCGCAGATATTTGTGCTGAGCTGCCATCTAATTGCCAATCTGTCACTTTAATCACCACAGAGTTGTCTCATTGGGATTCAAGCCTCGCCATTGCCTTATTACAATTATCTCGCTGGTGTGAGCAACATAAACTATCACTAGACACTCAACAAACACCTCAAGGGCTGCAGCAACTACTGCTGCTCGCTACCGATGTTGCGGTTTATCAACCCACTAATGAGGGTGCCCTAGGCGGGCTATGGCCGACCTTACGTCGAGGATTGATTAATCAAGGCTTACAAGTACACGATGGATTAGTATTTGTCGGTAACTGCACTTTGGCACTCGGGCGTTGGTTGGTTGGCAGAGCGAGAACTCGCCGAAGTGATATCGTTTTTTTTATCGAACAAGCTGGGCCTAAAGGGCTTGCTATTGTGACCTTAATTAGTCTGCTCGTGGGAATGATTTTGGCTTATTTAGGCTCGGTACAGCTGCGCCAATTAGGCGCCCAGGTATATGTGGCTAATTTAGTGGCTATCGGAATGGTGCGTGAAATGGGTGCTCTAATGACAGGCGTTATTATGGCCGGCCGAACGGGAGCCGCTTATGCGGCGCAGTTAGGCACCATGCAAGTTAATGAAGAAATTGATGCGCTGCGAGTAATGGGTATTCCTACCATGGAGTTTCTGGTTTTACCGCGGTTATTAGCATTAATTTTTATTATGCCGCTAATGTGTATTTATTCGGATGTAATAGGCATGATTGGTGGTGCGTTAGTTGCTAACGGTATGGGCGTGAGTTATACCCAATATATTTTGCAAACCCAGGTTGCGATTGATTGGGTCGATATTTCCACTGGTTTAATAAAGAGTTTAATTTTTGGATTTTTAATTGCGATTGCGGGTTGTCAGGCAGGACTGCTTTGCGGACGTGACTCGAATGCCGTTGGTTTAGCGACGACCCACGCTGTGGTTAAGGCCATTGTTTTTTTGGTTGTCTCCGATGCGGCGCTTAATATCTTATACGATAAATTAGGGATCTAACCATGGTTGATGATGCCTTTATCAGTGTACGTAATCTATCAGTCGGCTACGGCAGTACCGAGGTGCAAAAAAAACTCAACTTCGACATTAACAAGAATGATATCTTTTTTGTCATTGGCGGCAGTGGTTGTGGCAAAACAACCTTGCTCAAATCGATGGTGGGATTACTCACGCCACTACAAGGCGAAGTACTCTATCAAGGCAAAAACTTTTATGAAGCAGATGAACCCGAGCAGGTAGCAATGCTCAAAAATTGGGGGATTACCTTCCAAACAGGCGCATTGTTTTCGAGCATGTCGCTTGGCGAAAATGTGGCTTTACCCCTGCAGCTCTATACCGACCTTTCGGAGCGACAAATTGCAGAAGCCGTTGCCTATAAGCTAGCATTAGTTGGCTTAGCGGGCTTCGAGAAGTTTTACCCTGCCGAGTTAAGTGGCGGTATGCACAAACGCGCAGGATTAGCGCGGGCGCTGGCATTAGACCCTCAATTGCTATTTTTTGATGAACCCTCTGCGGGTTTAGACCCTATTAGCTCGATGCGTTTAGATCAATTGATCGTGCAAATATGCCAGGCGCTAGACTCTACCGTGATCATTGTGTCCCACGAGCTGCCCAGCATATTGTCAATCGGCACTCGCTGTGTGTTTTTGGATAATGAAACCAATACTATGCTCGATTGTGGTGACCCACGAGAATTAAAAATACACAGTAGCCAGCCTAGGGTTCGTCAATTTCTCAATCGTACCGAAAAATCGGAGATATCATGAGTAAAAGCCAACGACTTCCGCTCGCGATTGGTGCCTTTATTTTTGGCGCTATTATCTTAGTGTTTATTGCATTACTGTTCTTTTCTGGAGGGCGTATATTTGCAGAGAAAGCCCCGGTAGTGATGTTTTTCAACAGTTCAGTGCAAGGGTTACAGGTAGGCGCACCGGTAAAATTAAAAGGGGTCATAATAGGTGAAATAAGCGATATCAGTATCGATTTCCCTAACGACAGTAGCCAGGGTGTCACGGCTGCAGTTCATGCCGACTTATTGTTGAAACGTATCAATATTAAGGGGATCCAAGTAGGTGAAGAGTTTTTTTCACACGCCATCGATAACGGCTTACGCGCCCAGCTGAATTATCTGAGTTTACTCACCGGACTGCTATATGTTGAACTGGATTTCTTTCCCAACACCTCGCCGTTATTCCATGGCGAAAAAGACCAATTATTAGAATTGCCGACCATCGCGACTGATTTCGAATCGTTGTCGAAAGACCTGCAATCGTTAAACTTAAAAAGTTTAGTCAACAATGTCGACAATTTAGCCCAGCAGCTCAGTGACATTGCCGCCAGCGGAAAAATACAGCAAGCATTGGATAATTTTGATAATGCAGCCAAAGCCGTTAACAACACCGCGATTAACTTGGACAACACTCAAGCAGCGTTAGGTAAAAATGGGCTTGAAGTACTGTTAAAACTCGATAATTTACTGGTGCAATTAAATAATGATGAACCCAAGCTCGTTGAGTCGCTGAACCATAGTTTAACTGAATTACGCAATACACTATTAAGCATGAATCAGCTTGCAAACCAAGCAGGTAACACACTCGACCAAAACTCGCCCTTGTTGATAGAACTCACCAATACCTTGGAAGAAATCCGCCGCACAGCTCGATCATTACGTAGCTTGAGTGAAACCTTAGATGAACAACCTGAGGCCATCATACGCGGTAAAAAAGCCCTACCTTTAGGAGAATAATGTCATGGGGAAATATGGAGTTTGGACCATTAACTGGGGGATCGGTTTACTGCTATTGAGTTTAGTGAGTGGCTGCCAAAGCTCTCCCGAAAAACAGTACTTTGTGTTAACTGCAATACCCAACCAAATAGTGTCGGGCAGTACTGCGTTAGAGTATGACATTGGTATAGGGCCAATTGACGTCGCCGAATACTTACATTTTACACAGCTGATGTATCAACTTGACGATGGTAACCTGCAACGATTTGCCAATAGTTATTGGGCTGAACCGCTTGAACAAGGAATCAGCCGGGTCATGAGTATCAATCTCAGCCAAAGCGATAACCGTCGTAACCTAGTGTTATTTCCTTGGCAAGCAGACAACAGCCCCCTGTACAGCATTAAAATCAAGGTTATTTCCCTCAACCGAGATGGCAATAATGCCAGACTCAATGCCAACTGGGAGCTAACAAACAATCCATTAAACCAAACATTGGCAAAACAAAATTTTATCGCGGTCACTAATGCAGGTTCGACTGCAGCGGAGTTTGTCAGCGCGTACAGCAACTTATTGGCTCAGTTGGCAAAGGAAATTGATAAATCATTACCACAACATTCAGATTAAACACTCCAGCCTACTGTCAGCATTCTCGCGTCAGAGTTGTCGCGTCAGAGTTGTCGCGTCAGCGATGTTGTGTAAACGATGTTGTGTAAACTTTGTTGTATGAGCGGTGGTGTGAGCGGTGGAGTAAATCATAAACCTAACTATTAAGCTGTTTTACAGCGTATTGAGTAAACAAACTCAAACAATAACGCTATCTATAGCACTACTTATAGCGCTATCAATACTGATGCCAATCCCAAGAAAAATAGCAACCCAACATAGTTAGGTGGCTTAAGCACTGGCAGCGTTCATATTACAAAACCTAACTCACCTTTATCCCAAGTTTAGGTTAATTATGCTGATGATAATCAACTGCACTTATCTCTGCCTCTCAAATAAACAATACAGCCAATAAACATCAAACCAGCACATATTCAGCCACGCATTTCATTGCTTAACTCAGCGTTAGTTAAATTTGCTAACAATTCGAACATTGACATTTTTTGTCAGTCTTTCAATATGGCTAGGCAAATAATTCTGTAAAAATAGACCAAGGAACACGATAACAATGAATAAATCCTTAATTGCGATTGGATTAACCACAGCACTATTAAGTGGTTGCGGCGTATCTGATACAAATAACACTAAGCTTGCAGCCGTGACCTCACCGGCCCCCGCTAAAGCAGAGTTAGGTACTTTTGGTGTGGATTTAGCTGCACGAAATGAAGCCGTTAAACCTGGCGATGACTTTTTTATGTATTCAAGTGGCACTTGGTACGACAACTTTGTCATGCCTGCCGACAAAACTCGTTATGGCGCATTTAATGCCTTAGCTGAGCGCAGTGAAAATCAAGTGAAAGCAATTATCGACGATATTGCCAGCCGCAGCGACTTAACTGCCGAAGAACAATTAATTGCTGATTTTTATCATGCCTATATGGATACCGACACCATTAATAAACTAGGTATCACACCAATTAAAGCCACCTTAGATCAAATTACTGCGATTAGCTCAACTCAAGATTTAACCAAAGTATTCGGTGAAGCATGGCTTACTGGTGCATCGTCCCCTATTTGGGGTGGAATGTGGTTTAACCGTATAGATCCCAATCAATATGAAATGACCATCGGTGCTGGTGGTTTAGGCCTGCCCGATCGCTCGTATTACCTCGAAGACAGTGAGCGTTTCGTTAAAATTCGTAAAGCTTATGTTGAGCATATCGCTGCAATGCTGGCTTTTGCTGGTATAAACGACGGTGCAAAACGTGCCGAGGCAATTCTTGCCCTTGAAACAAAAATAGCACAGGCACAATGGCCTAGAGAAAAACGCCGTGACCGTGATTTAACCTTAAACCAACTCAAACGTGAAGAATTGGTTAAGCAATATCCTGGATTTGATTGGGATATCTATTTCGCACAGAGTGGTTACCAAGTACCACAACTCAACATATCTGAACCTGAACCGGTTAAGGCTATGATTGGCTTAATTAACCAACAACCGCTCACTGTGTGGCAAGACTATTTAACATTCCACACCATTAGTAATAATGCAGGGTTATTGTCTGAAGACATTTTTAATACCAATTTTGCTTTTTTTGGCAAAGAACTCACTGGTCAAGAGCAACCTCGTCCACGCTGGAAACGTGCAGTTGAAGAAATGTCTGGCACTCAGTCTCTAGGTTTCGCTATTGGTAAAGTCTATGTGTCGCGTTATTTCCCTGAGTCGTCTAAACAAAAAATGGCCGAGTTAGTTAAGAACCTGCGCACAGCATTAGGCCAACGCATTGATGGTTTAGATTGGATGGGCGACGAAACTAAAGTGAATGCCCATGCTAAGTTAGCGGCATTTAACCCTAAAATTGGTTACCCTGATGTGTGGCAACAGTTTGATGGCTTAACCCTCACTAAAAATGATTTAATGGGTGATATTAAGAATCTGCGCAAATATTTCCAAGTCGATAGCGTAACGAAAGAACTGGAAAAAACGGATCGTAATCGTTGGGGTATGACACCGCAAACGGTCAATGCCTATTACAACAGCTCGTTTAATGAAATTGTGTTCCCTGCGGCAATTTTACAACCGCCATTTTTCGATCCAAATGCAGATGCAGCAGTTAACTATGGCAGTATCGGTGCCGTAATTGGTCACGAAATGGGCCATGGTTTTGATGATCAAGGTTCTAAATCAGACGCCAATGGCGTTCAGCGTAACTGGTGGACAGATGAAGATCGTGCCGCTTTTGATGCTAAAGCCGATAAGCTCGCTGCGCAATATAACCAATATGAACCAATCCCTGAAAACTTTGTTAACGGACGCAACAGTCTCGGTGAAAACATTGGCGATGTAGGCGGTTTATCAATGGCATACCATGCTTACAAATTAAGCTTAAACGGTAAAGAAGCCCCGGTGATAGATGGCGTTACTGGCGATCAACGTTTCTTTTTAGCTTGGGCTCAAGTGTGGAAAGAAAAACGTACCGAGCAAAGTATGTTAACTCAGTTACGTGCCGGCACTCATGCACCAGGTCGTTACCGTGCCCTCGCCCCGCGTAACCACGATGCTTGGTATAAAGCCTTTGATGTTAAACCAGGTGATAAGTTGTACTTGCCTGAAGATCAGCGCGTACGTATTTGGTAATTTAGTGCATAAATAGCTGCAATAACGTGCCGCGATAGCAACAAGCAGCCGACATAAAAATGCCCGTCAGTTAACTGACGGGCATTTTTATCACTATCTATACGAATTCCTAAAATAATATCAGCAAGCTTGTGGGTAATAGCGAGTAAAGACCTAGACAAACATTCGGATTGATTAATCAGTTACTGGTAATATCGTTTGAACACTTTTCAAGTCGGTTAACAATTTTCTCTTGATAAGCTTTTACCGTAGAGAAACTGTGTATTTTCATAAATAAGTCCGAAGCAGTTTCTTTAGATGCATCCGTTAAATTAACCCCTTTATACAGTGCTGGTACCGTATTTTGTTTCATGGAATTATCTGCAAATATTAAATTTAATTTGACTACACGGGCCAACTCTTCTTGATAGAGAAAAAATTGCCTTAAATGTGTATTCTCTATTTTGGCAGTTTTGGATCTGTCTATTGTTAATATTTCGTCAATTAGGCGGTTTAATCTACTACGAAACTCAATCGCTTCATCCATAACCTCAAGCCATTTTATTTCAGTATTTGATAACAAAGCCAAAAAATACAATGTACGTGCTTTGTTATAATTAATAAATCCTGGCCACATAACATCTTCACTAGAAATATTAAGTGCTCTATCAAACTGGTCACATGCAGATTTTAAATACATGGTCACATCTTCTATAATTGACGGAGATATAGAGCCAATACCTTTCTGTACCACGCTAAGGCCGTTAAGTGAGAGAATATCGATATCCCCCATATTCAGGGACTCTCTAAGCAAGTGCATGCCCTTTTTGTTGTAATATAAACCAAGGTAATTGTGATAAATCGTTTTTGTGACAGGATTTCGAAGTATAGGACCACGAACATGGAGAAGATCTGCATGGATATTAAAATTACCATCAGCAACAAAATTCTGATATGAAACAACAGCTTTAAATAACTTTATTGTTTCAGTTATTTGAATTGAATTTCCCTTGCTTACCGAATGCAGTATGTCTCGTTGCCTATCTACCTCTGTTAATATCTTGTCCATGCGTTTTTTATAGAGTTTTTTATCCGTATCAGAAGCATTAAAAACAGCAGGAAATAAAACGATAAGATCAATCATATACTGTAACGTATCGGCAAAAAGTACGGCAGTACCGGATTCTTTTTTCAACTTATACTCAACTGAATCAAATAGTTCTTTGTCTAGTGTTTTTTCGTCTTTAGACTTAAATTGATTGATTAACTCAGGAAGAGAAGTTACATAGTGCTCATTATCAAGAATGTTACCTTCCATTTTGCTTATATTGTTCACACTATCGATTGATGTATACGTCCTGACAGCTATAAATAGAGCTAATAGTGCAATGCAGAAGCCAACTGTCGATATTGTAAAACTCAGTAAATCTTTGCCCTCTTTAAGATAATATACCCAAACTGCAATACAAGAAGAAAACATGACGAGTATAAAAATTGTGAAATATATTATTTTTGATGTACGCATTTATCTTCCTAATATTATTAATATTTGTACGTATATATTGAACTAAAACCTAAAAAAACAGAACGCGTTAGCGCGTCAATCCAAGAAGCCTTTATTTATAAAATGTCGTTCATCACACCAATATCCTTGAGGATAAATTGTACCCAATAATAGCATTTTAACTTTTCTTTGAACCATGGTCATGTACCATCTTGTAGTGGCTAAATCATTTGAATAATTTGAACGCCGTACTGTCTTACATTCAAAATCAACCAAAACAGGCTTTAAAATCAGAGTTAAGGTCATCTATTTTTAATTAAAACCAACTCATTTTTGGACAAATGTGCGTTAGACATAATATTTAATACTGCCGATTTGAAATATTTAACGACGGAATTATCGCAATAACCATTGAGATAATCATCATTATCGTGATGATGTAAACACTATTAATAGTGAAAATATTGGTGCTAATGTTTAATCCGTATTGAGTCATTAAATAATCTTGAGACACCATTAAAGTAATGGTTAATATCAATCCAGCCGCAATGATGCTTGATAGCGTAATGAATAAAGCTTCGACAGCAATCAGTAAAAACAGAAAGTGAGCCGGAGCACCAATAACTTGCAGTAATCGAATTTCATAATGCCTTTCACGCACCGAAGCCAATAACATGGCACATACGCCTAAACAAGCTGAAAGAAATACCAATAACGACACTATAAGCAGGGTATTTTCCAGCACGCCCATCATTTGCCACAACTCCGACAATACCACACCGGGTAAAATGGCGATTAATGGCTCTGATGGAAACTGATTAATATCACGCTGTATCGTAAAAGTGGTGATTTTTGATTCAAGTCCTAACATAAATGCGGTGATGTGACTTGGTTGCAACAGAGCTTGCTGATTAACCGACCCTGACATGTCAGTATGTATCGCTTCGATACTTTGTAGACTCACATGAAGAGTATGATCGACTGGCGTACCTGTGGGAGATAAAATACCCACCACAGTAAACGGTTTATCTTTGTGTAAACTAAAACTAGTCGCAACAATACCATGGGCTAACACTAACTCATCACCTAACTGATAATGTAATTTAGCCGCCACAGTAGATCCCAGCACAACTTCATACACGTCAGAAAATATATGGCCTTGGCAAAATACTAACGAATGTTTTTGTCCATACTCAACATATTTGAAAAAGTCTTGATTAGTTCCCAACACACGAAAACCTTTATGGGAATCTCCAAGAGAAAGAGGCACAGCCCATTTTACTTTGGGGTTTGCAGCAATCATTTCAAAGGAATGCCAACTGATATTATTTGTCGGTGATCCAATTCGAAATACAGAATAAAGTAATAAATTAAGGTTACTCGTTCTGGCTCCCACGATTAAATCGACTCCAGATACCGTATTAGCAAAACTCAATTTTGCTTGATGCCGTACATGTTCAACGCCCAATAACACCATGATACTGATTGTCATGGCCAACACAGAAAGCAATACAGACCCTTTACGAACCGCAATGCTTTTCAAAGCAAGTTTTACAAACATGAAAGATGATCCTAGCGTTGATTTATATCACTTAATGCTTCAACGCGATTGAAGTATTGTGATAACGACATGTCATGACTAACAAATAACAAGCTGATGTGACTTTCTGCGACAATCGACATTAACAATGCCATGAAAGCATCACGATTTTCATGATCTAATGATGAAGTTGGCTCATCTGCAATCAATAGTGATGGTTTATTGATTAACGCTCGAGCAATTGCCACTCTTTGTTGTTGTCCTAAACTCAACTGATTAACTGGAATACTCCAATCCCGCTTAGGCATATTTAAGGTTGTCAGTAGGATGTTAATGTTATTGTTAAGGTGATGGTTAGATAATTTATTCGCAAAATAGCTGGCTAGACGGATATTATCGATTGCGCTGAGATACGGAATTAAATTGAACTGTTGAAACACATAGCCGATGTGTTTTGCTCTAAATTGGTTGCGTTGACGACCATTCATATGATCTATACGTTGATCAAGTATTGTTAATTCACCAGAAGAAACAGGTAAAACACCACTTAATAAGCCTAAAAGTGTAGATTTACCACATCCAGAAGGACCATATATAAACGCTTGTTCAGCTTGGGGTAATGACCAAGAAGAAATACCCAAAACAGGGGACTTTTGTTGTGGATAATGAAACGTTACATCACTGAGCACAATACTCATGGTTTATCTTCTCGCAAAAATAAGTGTAATATCGAAATGATACACTGTATCATTTCGATATTACACTTATTTATACGGTAAACAAAAAATGTTACGAACGATGATATTAAGCAGTGTAGCAATACTGATGGGGTTGTTAGTGGGTTGTAATAATAGCAGTGCGTCTAAGAGTGAAATCGAGCACAGTGTAATTGATGATGCAGTAATTCATGATGTGGCTCCGACGTATAAAACAGTAGAGTGGACTGACCTAATGCCGAAAAGTGACTTAGATGCATTACTAAATCCACCGGAATATCTTGATAATATTGAAGACGGCTCATTTGAAGATGTTATTAGTAATCAAGTATTCAATGCCCTTACCTCTGCTAACGATGATCGCTATCAACAAGCATTAATTTCAACTAACATCATCAAGGAAATGGTAGATCAACCGATTAGAATTCCAGGATTTATTGTTCCATTAGAATTTGATGACCAGCAAAATATAACCCAATTCTTTTTAGTACCTTACTTTGGCGCCTGCATCCATATGCCGCCACCGCCACCCAATCAAATGATCTTTGTCAGCTCATCACTCGGCATTTCATCAAATAATCTTTATGAGCCTTTTTGGATTACCGGCATATTGAAAACAGCCATTAACGAAAATGAACTGGGCACAGCAGCCTATACTATGCATATCACCACTATTGAACCGTATACTGAAGAGGAATAAGCAAAGTCTTGATTTAACATCCTCAATAAAACGTGATGATAGTGAAACACAATATTCCATCATCACGTTCATTAATGTGCCAATAGGATGTTTGATTTATTGAGAGGAGCCTACATCGCCTGAGCAACGTTAGTGCGCTAGCTCAATCACATTGAGCATCCATCCTCTTGATACAACTATTATTATGTTTGCAGCGAGCAAAGTTAGCCCAATGTGCAATGACAACTAAGGTCGCACCCAATAATGTTAATACTTTCTCACCAGACTCACCGATTAAATCATGTCCTAATAACGCAGCAAACATTAACAACATTATTCCTGTAGCCCCAATCAATAAAAATCGATATTGACGATGCTTTTTAAAACCGGCCGCCAATGCGTATAAACTAATAGGGATAACCGCAATTAATAGCCAAGTATGAAAGGCTTCATTATCAAGTTGCCATACGCCCAAACTGGGTAATAAAACTAATAATAATGGCAATAATAAACAATGAATAACACATAAAGATGAGAGCGTAATGGCACATTTATCCATGATTACTTGCATTGTTCTCATTAAGACTTTTTCCTCTATTTAGGCTAATTTCGTATTTTGATTGGGTACTGGCTATAACATGCGACGCGTTGAAAAAATCAATTCTTCTACAAAACAATGATAATGGTCATGCCGCAGAGGCTAGACATTCATTACAGATGCAATTGATTTCCAATTGAGGACTAACAAGCTGAAAACCTGCATTTTTTACAGTACTCTGAAGTTCAGTAATCGTCGACTTATTGATAGTAATTTCTTTAACGATATGACAAGTACTGCAGATTAAAAACTGTGGAACACCATGTTCATGCTTACAAGTAATGTGAGAGCAAGCAATATACTTGTTGGCTAACTTAAGCTTATGAACTAAATTCTCTGCTTCTAAAAAGTCGAGGATACGATATACCGACATTGCCGGAATTTTTTCGCCACTTTGTTGTAAAAACAAATCAATTAATTCGTACGCCGACAACGCTTTACTCGACTGGACTAGCGACGACAATATTTGTTTTCTCTTAATGGTTAAACGTGCACCATGACTTTTACAATTTTGTTCCGCATGTTCGATAATCGTGTTGACGTTATTCATTGGGTTATCTCAAACTAATCATGTTGTTTTTACCGCTCAGTGTAACCGCCCCCTGATGGGTGTCGGTAATCCACATAGAACGAATATGATGAATACTAGGAAAAAGTGCAAATACTGTAACAGCAATACTCGAAAGCTCTGACATGTTTTCACAATTATACCGATAGTAAGCCGTCACATCATTATGCCGTTCATGTGCGCTATGTTCATCTATTTGAGATTTAGTTGTATCATCACTATTCTGGCTCTGAGACAGCTCAAAAGCTTCCACACTATGAGATACCAACGTGCAACCTCCGCCATTAAGCACAAACAATTCATCTACTTCACTCAGCACAGTATTCATCTCTTTAAATGCACGTTTATTTGATTCAGAGTTAGCAGGATGCTCAAAACCAACGAGATCAGATGTGGGAGTCGTTAAGGTGATATCAACAATGTTGTTATCAACAGCAATAGTCATCGTCGATACCCCATGGGTATGAACATTTGCCGCGTAAACGTATGAACTACTCAAACTCACCAACAAACTAACAAAACAAATCAACTTAAAACAAGTAAATCGAATTAAGCGAGCTTGTAATCGTTTAGCATCATCTATTGATATTTCCATCTTTCATTCTCCGTTTTATAGGATAAACAAGCATAAAAACTCGCCTAACATTTGATGTTATTGAATAAAGTCTAAGGTTAACAATAAACGAGACTCCCCCACAGCTAACGGTGGCGAACGATGGACCAAACCAGCCTCTTGTTGTTCATCCCACATTTCACCTTTTAACAATGCGACATCACCACAATTAAGTTGCTGAATGTTGTGGGGTTTAGAAATCAGTCCCGATTGTTCATCAGGTAAACCTTTATTCCCTGCGCCTAATTTACTTCTATTGACCCCAGCGTGTTCCAACCATTGAGTTGCGGCGCCTTGATAAGTAGTGATCAATCGACAAGGAATACGGTCAACATGAAAGCGGGGGCACATTGCATGTTCTAAAATAGTTAACCGAAGCCCTGCGTGTTCAATACCAAATAAACAACAAAACATACTCACTAATTGTGCTATATCATCCGCAATTACAGTCATGGCAGCGGTTGGCTCAAATGCGCTAAATAACTGTTCATGGGCGTCTTGTTCGGTCACTTTTAAAATTGCTTGCTTCTTAGTAGACGTTTTCAGAAATTCGCCCACTGCCGATGTTAACTCATCAGGCATCACACGGTGCCAAATGGCAATATTTGTCTCTTGTTGGTAAATCGATGGAAATACTTCCAACGACTTTCCCTGTACAGAATTGCGAATAATCGTATTGTGCAAATTAAACGTATCTAGCGATTCAACCATACTCATACAATATCTCCCCATTGAGGAAAGGGATCGCTAAGCGTTTGCCAATAGTCTTGCCCTTTAACAAACTCTTCATTGGACAATAAACAGTCATTGAGCGCTTGTTTCATCGCTGTTATATCTAATTGTTGACCAATGAACACCAACTCCTGACGCATGTCACCATAGGGCTCCTGCCATTGTTCATTTATTGCCGCTAACGATTCTTCATCCGTTGGCCACTCATCCGCAGGTACCGCTTTCCAAAACATCCCAGAAATATTATAACGGGCAATGCCACCGGCTTGATTCCATTGCCCAACAAACTCGGGTTGAGTTGCAAGCCAGAAATACCCTTTTGAGCGGATTAATTTTCCAAATGGTTCAGTATTGTGTAGAAAGTGGTGAAATTTTTGCGGATGAAATGGACGTCTTGCGACAAAGTTGAAGCTGCTAATCCCATACTCCTCGGTTTCCGGAATATGTTCTCCACGCATTTCTTTGAGCCAACCTGGTGCTTGTTGCGCCCGTTCAAAATTAAATAAGCCTGTATTTAACACTGCATCAATATTTATGTTGCCTGCTACAATAGGAATAATTTTAGCATTTGTGTTGAGAACCTTGAGAATAACAATTAATCGATTAAGCGAGGAGCTATCAACCAAGTCAGTTTTACTGATCAATAAAACATCTGCAAATTCAACTTGTTCAATGAGCAAATCCGTAATGCTTCGCTCATCTTCATCGCCAAGAGATTCGCCAGTTTCTTGTAAGTCTTGCGCCTCATCGTAATCTTTTAAAAAATTAACCGCATCAACAACCGTTACCATGGTATCTAACGTTGCAACCTCAGACAGAGACACACCATTTTCATCTGCAAAAGAAAATGTTTCAGCCACCGGCAAAGGCTCAGAGATCCCAGTAGATTCAATAATCAAATAATCAAATCGTCCCTCTTTTGCTAGCAGGCCAACTTCAATCAATAAATCTTCACGTAAAGTACAACAGATACAACCATTACTCATTTCAATCAGTTTTTCATCACTGCGATTAAGAGATATCTCGTTTTTAACAACCGCCACATCGATGTTAATTTCACTCATATCATTAACAATAACAGCCACTTTTTTACCTTGACGATTATTAAGAATATGACTCAACACCGTCGTTTTACCTGCGCCTAAAAAGCCAGAAAGTACTGTAACAGGGAGTTTTTTTATTTGTGTCATTAAAAATTTTCTCGAAAACAAGAATTGAGATATGTTACAACGTATCATTTGTGTTTTCTAGTTAAATTTATTAAAAATAATCTTCCCATTAATTAAAACGACCACATGCTTAATTTTTGTACTTCAAGTTCTGTACCGGACTTTATTTAACGTTCATTTATCACTTGAATAATAATAAGGCCTGATGCCTCTAAACACTCGGTAGTATTAAAAATTTAATATACTCAAAGTTGAGTTAATCCTAATGGCGTAACTAAAATACAATGGGGCATAAATGATTTGCATACCTTGCTTGCAATTGGCGTGATTCAACTCTGAACTTGAGGACGTTGAAGAAAATTGCGTGAAGCTCACATGGCCTTTCTCGCACATCCATGTGCTACAAGGCATTCAGGCATCCTGCCTATCAGATGTGAGCTTAGCTTTCGAGGTACAGGTCGTTTCTTGGCGTCCAGCCATCACGACATTCGTGAATCCATTCACATCAGATGTACCATCGGAAGCGTTAGTATTTTCACTCCTTAATACAAGATGGGCCGAAGTGAGGCTACAAACGAAGTTCAACGCTGGATAAATCGCCATGGCGATCTTTTCGCATTTAATATTTAAGTCAATGGGGAAAATGTTGCCGGGTAGCTGGGCTAATTCTTTTATAAAGAATAAAGAGGGAACAGCCGCTGGTTTCCTTTTGGTCTGGTGTGGGTGAAGCGCCACGACGTTAGTGGCCGCAGGCCATATTCAAAATTAACTTAGGCCATACATGAATCAGAGTGATAAACGGATAAACAATAATGCCTACAGCAACTAAAGCCGGATAAAGTACGGTATCGCAACTAAGATTATTCCCATAATCAGCAAAGTGGTCACGCTGGCAACAAAATAAGGAAACACGATTAATGCCATTCCTACACACAAGGGAACAATCGCCCTTTGGCGCTTACCATAAACAAAATACCCCATGCCTATAGCGCCAAATAGCACACTCCACATGATCATTGATGCACTGCCCATCTGTGTTCCTCTTATCTAATCATCTTGCTATTTGAACCTTTAAATAAGGTTATAGCATGGTTATTGTTTTTCTATCACGTCTCTATGATAAATCCAGATCATCGTTGGTGACATTATTCAGGCAGTAGAGTTAATCAAACTGCCCTCCCCAATCCTTAATAACCAATCCTTAATCCTTGAACACTGAACACTGAACACTGAACACTTAGCAGAATACATCACCCATATGAATAACATTAATACCTAACATTAGTCGGAGAGAATAAGGCTGTGGTTGTAGAGTGACACACTCCAAAAAAATACTGGTGAAATTGGCTAAAACAAACAGATTTAATCAATATAGCTCACGCTATGTGCTCAATGACTCTGCCGTTTTTCAATCAATATCGAGCTCATGGCTCTACAATCTATATCTGCACGAATTAGGCTATTTAGGGACAAAGGCCCATTTTAAAATGATATTTTATCAATCAAAAACCTAAAAATAACTGCAGCTGTAATGATTTCATGTAAAATCTCTTCGTTTTTTACAACAAACCATCAACCAAAGCCAGATAACATTTAACCCATACAGAACAGTGTCTTATTTTTTATAATTAGTTTCCTATCTTATTTTGTCACTGGAATGTTGTGATCTATATCAAGTTATAACTTGATAATTACAGCACTAATCATTAGTATCGTTATTAATTGAGCGTTCAATTAACAACTCTTAATACAGATAACGGACCCCTTTTATGTCAAGACCTACAATGAAAAACGTCAGACAACAACAGCTGATAGATGCCACGTTAATGTCAATCGAACGTCATGGGTTACAAAACACTACTATTAATACCATTAGTGGATTGGCGGGAATGTCATCAGGGATCATCAGCCACTATTTTGGTGGTAAACAAGGGTTAATTGAAGCCACGCAGAAATTTCTGTTAGAGGAATTGAAGCAAGCATTACTGACAAGAACGTCAGGCAAAACATTAACCCCAATAGATCGGCTTTCAATGATCGTGGAAGCAAACTTTACCGAATTACAACGTTCAACAGCCGCGACAAAAACATGGTTAAGCTTCTGGTCCCAAGCGATGCACGATCCTGGGTTAGCAAGATTGCAAAACATTAATAGTCAGCGGTTATACAGCAACCTGCTTTTTTCGTTTAAACAATTATTACCCAATGCAGCAGCTGTTAATGCAGCCAAGCAAACAGCGGCAGTAATTGATGGTTTTTGGTTACGCAGTGCGTTGAGTACCACCCCAATAGAAGATTTTAAACAAGCCCAAATTTTATCTAAAGCCTTTATCAAGGCTGTGATCGTGCACAACGGAGTAGAATAATGTCATCGTTAATTATTTATCAAAATTATATCCATGGAAAATACCAATCAAACGGTACAGGCGAAACATTTGAAGTGATCAATCCTGCTACTGGAGAAGTCAGCTATTTAGTTGAAGTAGCAACCGAGTCTGTGCAAAAAGCCGCCATAGAGAGTGCCAAAGCAGGTTTTGCAGTTTGGTCAGCGATGATGCCGATAGAACGTAGCCGCATTTTATTAAAAGCCGTTACCCTACTCCGTGAGCAAAATGATGAGCTTGCTGCAGGTGAAGTATTGGATACCGGTAAGCCATGGCAAGAAGCCTCGGTTGTCGATATCGTTACTGGCGCTGACTCTATAGAGTTCTTTGCCGGACTCGCCCCAAGTATTGAAGGCAATCAACAGCCTGTTGGCGCTGACTTTTATTATACTCGCCGTGAGCCGTTAGGTATTTGTGCTGGTATTGGCGCATGGAACTACCCGTTACAAATTGCTTGTTGGAAAGCAGCCCCTGCATTGGCTTGCGGCAACGTAATGATTTTTAAACCTTCAGAAGAAACACCTCGTGGCGCAATGCGTTTAGCAGAAATATTCACTCAAGCGGGTGTACCAGATGGCGTGTTTAACGTTGTTCAAGGTGACGGTAGAGTTGGCGCATGGCTAACCACCAATGAAGATATCGCTAAAGTGTCATTTACGGGCGAAGTCGGAACCGGTAAAAAAGTCATGGCCGCTGCTGCGGGTTCACTAAAAGACGTGACTATGGAGCTAGGCGGAAAGTCGCCATTGATTATCTTTAACGATGCCGATGTTGAAAATGCGGTATCAGCAGCAATGTTAGCGAATTTCTATACTCAAGGTGAAGTGTGTACCAACGGTACTCGTGTGTTTGTGCAGCAAGATATTTATCCGCGCTTTATCCAACGTTTAAAAGAACGTACTGAACAAAACATCGTTTGCGGAGACCCAATGCACCCTGACACCAATTTTGGTGCATTGATTTCACGCGACCATCAGCAAAAAGTACTCGACTACATTGAAATCGGTAAAAAAGAAGGTGCCACCTTATTAACAGGCGGAACAGCATTAACGCCTGACAATGCACCGAATGGTTTCTTTGTGGCACCGACGGTATTTACAGATTGCACTGATGAGATGACGATTTCAAAAGAAGAAATATTTGGCCCTGTGATGTCAGTATTTACCTTTACTGATGAAGATGAAGTCGTTAAGCGTGCCAATAGTACTCACCTAGGCTTAGCGGCAGGTGTATTTACGCAAGACATTACCCGTGCACATCGTGTTATTCATCAAATGCAAGCCGGTATTTGTTGGATAAATGCTTATGGTGCCTCTCCTGCAGAAATGCCGGTTGGTGGTTACAAGATGTCTGGTATTGGTCGTGAGAATGGCTCTGAAACATTAAAAGCATACACCCAAATAAAAGCTGTTTACGTTGGTATGCAGTCACTTGAAAGCCCATTTTAGGAGTGACCCATTAATGTCTACGCAAATATCTCATGAATACGATTATATTATTGTTGGTGCCGGTAGCGCAGGTTGTGTATTAGCCAACCGCTTAACGGAAAATCCAGACAATAAAGTCCTGATACTTGAAACCGGTGGTAGCGACAAGAGCATTTTTATTCAAATGCCTACGGCACTATCTATCCCTATGAATACTAAAAAGTATGCATGGCAGTTTGAAACCGAAGCCGAACCACATTTGGACAATCGCCGTATGCATTGCCCGCGTGGCAAAGTGTTAGGCGGTTCATCATCAATTAATGGCATGGTCTACGTACGTGGTCATGCGCGTGATTTTGACGAGTGGCAGCAACAAGGTGCAAAAGACTGGGATTACGCTCACTGTCTGCCTTACTTTAAAAAAGCTGAAACATGGTCTTTTGGCGGTAATGTTTATCGCGGTGATAAAGGTCCATTAGCGGTTAATAACGGTAATGAAATGAAAAACCCGTTATATCAAGCTTTTGTGGATGCAGGTGTCGATGCCGGCTATCTAGCCACTGATGATTACAATGCTAGTCAGCAAGAAGGCTTTGGCCCAATGCACATGACCGTTAAAAATGGTGTGCGTTGGTCTACGGCAAATGCGTACCTTCGCCCTGCGATGAAACGTCCGAATTTAACCGTGGTCACTCATGCGCTTGTACATAAAGTGATTATGCAAGGCAAAACGGCTGTCGGCGTTCGTTACGAACGTAAAGGCGAGCTAATAGATGTTAACTGCAATAAAGAAGTGATTTTATCTGCAGGTTCTATTGGTTCACCGCATATTTTACAACTGTCGGGTATTGGTGATTCAAGCACGTTAGCTAGCGCAGGCATTGAACAAGTACATCAATTACCCGGTGTTGGTCAGAATCTGCAAGACCACTTAGAGTTTTACTTCCAATTTAAGTGCTTAAAGCCTATTTCGCTCAATGGCAAAATTGACCCGTTAAACAAATTGTTTATTGGTGCTCGCTGGATTTTTAATAAATCAGGTTTGGGCGCAACTAACCATTTCGAATCATGTGGATTTATCCGCTCAAAAGCGGGTTTAGAGTGGCCGGATCTACAGTACCATTTTTTACCTGCTGCTATGCGTTACGACGGTAAAGAAGCATTTGCTGGCCATGGTTTCCAAGTTCATATTGGCCACAATAAACCTAAAAGCCGTGGCGCCGTAACGGTTGTATCAAATGATGCCAAGGTTGCGCCACAAATTCAGTTCAATTATTTATCGCATCAAGATGATATTGAAGGCTTTAGAGCGTGTGTGCGTTTAACCCGTGAAATTATTAATCAACCGGGTTTAGATGAGTATCGTGGTGAAGAAATTCAACCAGGCTTATCAATACAGACCGATGAAGAAATAGACCGCTTTGTAAGAAGCTCAGTAGAAAGTGCTTACCACCCTTCTTGTTCATGCAAAATGGGTGAAGATGAGATGGCGGTTGTCGACTCTGAAACAAAAGTTCACGGTATTCATGGTTTGCGAGTGGTTGACTCGTCAATTTTCCCGACCATTCCAAATGGTAACTTAAACTCCCCTACTATTATGGTCGCCGAGCGCGCTGCCGACATCATTTTAGGCAACAAACCTCTTGCGCCAAGTTTGGCAAAAGTGACTATTGCTGAGCAATGGCAAACATCACAACGATTACAAGCGCCTAAACGACAAATTGATTAACACCCATTCGTCGATGTGTATTCATTTACACACATCGACAACAGGTTGATGGCCAACCTACATTTTTGTAAATGGCCTATTTAGCCAAGTTCAATCTATCAGGGTTTAACTATCGTCATCACGATACTTAAGGCTTGAGGGCGTTTTGCCTTTAAAAATTGTTCTATGGCATAAAAAACATACAACAAGGAGCCAACATTATGTTCGCACACACTATTCACCCGGGAGTTAAATAATGACGACCTGGTTATCAATAGGCATTTTATTCACTTTTGCCGCTATCGCATTTGTTATTTATCGTTGGGGTAACATGCAGTGCATTGGTGTGACACCGGTGCGTAAATTTACCTTTATTGCCATTTTGTTCACTTCAGGGCTTGATGTTGGCTTAATCATGTTTCCGTTAACTGAATTTGCTGGTTATGCAGATTTAGCAACCAGTCCAGAATATGGATTTAGTAATCCGTTAGCCATAGAGTTTGGTTTTTGGGCCTGCTTAATTTGGGCGTTTTACTTTTTAACCTGCTTCTACTTTTGTGTTATTGAACCAAGAGTTAAGTATTTTGAAATTCCATTGATAAAGTTTATTAATAACGTAGTGATCATTGGTACATGTGCCTTTACCGCTTATTTGTTATTAACTAACTTACCGTGGTATTTACCGCAATTAGGTGATGGTGAAACCGTTGTTAGCAGCTTCTATTTAATCGTGTTTATGGTTATTGCCGCCGCAGTGTATTCAAGCACCAGTATTCGCTATGTTCGTTATCTTAGTTTAGGCAGTACCTGGTTGTTCTTTGGTTTAATCGCCATCATGTGGGCGGGCGCATTTTTATCAGACGATTCTAGTGTGGGTGAGTTCTTTACTACATTTGCATTAATTGGTGACTATTTTGGCAACATCCATAACTTTGTACTTCCAATAAACGATTACCACGAATTTTACCTATTCTGGTGGTTTGCATGGAGCATTATGATTGGTCAATTTACCGCTCGTTTTGTGGGTGGAATGAAAACCTATCAAGTATTAATAGCCATGATGGTATTCCCTTCAATCCCAATCGCGATTTGGTTCACGGTTCTGTACTACTACAGCGCAAATGGTATTGATACGTCAGGTTTTTATAATCTAGCAATGGTGATTGTAGGGGTAATGTTTGTTATTAACTCACTCGATTCACTGGTTCGTTTATATACAGATAACTTAAACCTTACCGTTGAACGTTTTGGTAAAGTACCTTATATCATCGGTAATGTAGTGGTACTGAGTGGCTTAACCTTGTTATTCAAACTAGACTTTTTACAAATTCAATGGGTTGGCGCTCTCGCTATTGCCTTGATATTAAGTTGTTTCGGATACATTTTAAAATCGCACTACCGTAAAGTGACTGATATAGAACGTTCTCCAAAAGAAAATAAAATCGATTTTACTAAAATCGAATTAGCAGACTAAACAATAATAATGATCCAAGGAATAATGATGAACACCACAATGAAAAAATTAGCCTTATTAAGCTTATTTGCTTTACCGACTTCAGTAATGGCTGGTGAGTTAAGCACAACCGTTAATGCAACCTCTGACTATACCTTTAATGGTGTTAGCCAAACAGACAATGATCCTGCCTTACAAGCTAGCCTAGACTATGCTGCCGATGACGGTTGGTACGTTGGAGCTTGGGCATCGAATGTTGACTTTGGCAGTGCTGATGACACTTGGCTAGAACTTGATTTTTACGCAGGTAAATATTTTGAACTAACAGACAGAGTGTCTGTAGATGCGGGTATTGCATATTACACTTACCATGGTGATGATGCCTCTGATGAGTATTACTACCCAGAGATTTACACTAAGTTTGGCTATGCTTCATCGCTTGGTCAAAGTGAATTAAACTTTTGGTATTCATGGGATTACTTTGGTGTTGATGCTGACCATTACATCATGATGGTTGCTCATACCTTTACCATTGCAGAAGGTCATGACATCCGTGTTAGTTTTGACCGCTCTACTTCGCAAGACGAAGACAAATGGGCATGGGACGGTGACAAGTCTTACAACCATTATCGCGCAGAGTACTTAACCAGCTGGGAAGGTTTTGACTTCAACGTTGCCGTTGAAGACACGAGCATGGACACAGACTTAAGCGATACCCGCGCAGTATTATCGGTATCACGTACTTTCAGTCTATAAGTTGTAATTGCTGATAAAATAGCTAAGCAGAATAATGTCTATGACATTATTCTGCTTTTTTTGATATTGGACATGAGTAATAAGCCGAATTCTGCTAAGGTGCATGGTGAATTATGAGGGGATTATGGAAAAATACGAACAACTATTAATTTCATTGCGCCGGGTGATCAGAGCTATTGATATACACTCACGTCAATTAAATAAACTATCGGGTCTAACTGGACCACAATTAATGGTCATACAGAAAATTGATCAACTTGACGCTCCACTGGCCAAACAAATAGCTCAAGAAATTAATTTGAGTGCAGCGACAGTGACGACCATTATTGATCGATTAGAAAATCGTGGCATGGTGATTAGAACGCGCAGCGAAACCGACAAACGGAAAGTTCATTTATCGTTAAGTGACGCAGGTAAAACGTTATTAAATAGCGCACCTAAACCACTGCAAGAACATTTTATTATGCGTTACCAAAACCTTGAAGAATGGGAACAAAGTCAATTATTGTCTGCCGTTGAGCGGATAGCTACCATGATGGATGCCAATGAAATTGATGCTGCCCCTGTTTTATATGTAGGCCAAATTCAACTAGACGATCAGTCTTAGTCAACACCCTTTTCTATTCATAACGTGATGGTTCATAGAGTTACAGGCCTCTCACGTTATGTTTCATTCCTAGACAAGCCTAGCTTCAAGCTAACATTTGATTCCAAAGTGTGACTAACCCAAAGATCTTATCATCAGCATCCTCCTCTATTGTAAAGTCTCCCCACCAATTCAATAACACTTAATATTCAGCTCAATTTTCTGACGATTGTTATTAATAAAGAGCGGCACGCCTGATATTCAACCAGAGCGCGAGGGATTTTATTCTTTCAATCTAATTCACAAATTTCAGACGTAAAAAAGCCCCAACTAATGTTGAGGCTTTTTTACACCACTCTCTATTACTAGA